>NZ_JBXMTI010000067.1:0-3672 GCF_057083605.1 Candidatus Villigracilis sp.
AACCTGATCTCCATCGGAGATGATTTCTGGATCGAAAACCAGGAGGGCAAAAGAGTCTTCAAAATCGATGGTAAGGTATTTCGCATTCGCAAGACGCTGGTCTTTGAAGACTTGAAGGGCAATACCCTTTGCACCATTAAAGAACGATTGCTGACCATCAGAGATACGATGACCATTGACGGTCCTGATGGCGATCAGATGGCTGTGATCAAAAAAGCGCTCATCTCCCCGTTTCGTGACCGCTGGTCAGTCAAGATCAAGAATGGCACAGACCTCGACGTGCAGGGCAATATCCTTGACCATGAATATTCGATCAAGGATGGACGCAATAAGGTCGCGGAAATCTCCAAGAAATGGTTCAGCTTTACGGATACCTACGGTGTGGAGATCGACCCTGGACAAAATGACATCCTCATTCTGGCTGTGGCGATTGCCATTGATATGATGGCGCACGATGATGAGGGCAAGAAAGGCAAAGATAAGAAAGATAAACAGAAAAAAGGCGCCGAATAAAATAGCATAGGCTTTAAGTAAGTTGTGTCACCCTGAAGGAGCACTTTCCCTGGCACCGCCCGCCAGGGCAGGTGTCAGCGACTGAAGGGTCTCGAATGTAAGTCACGAGATGCTTCGCGCCTGAAAAACGGCGCTCAGCATGACACACTCCCTTATCCATTATTGACGTTAAGTACCAAAAGAAATGAAAACAGGAGCCAGCTTTTAAAGTTGGCTCCTGTTTTTGATAAGAAAATTTCTACATCAGCGCTGCGAATTCCTCGCGCGAAAGGGTTTCCTGTTGGAGCAAGGATTGTGTTACGCGCTCCATTGCATCGCGCTTTTCGGTGATGATACGTTTGGCTTCTGCATAACATTCATCAAGAATACGGCTGATGGCTTCGTCGAGTGCTTCAAATGTTTTTTGCCCAGCCCGCGGCGCGGACAATGCTTCATACCCATCAGGCTGATTGAAGAAACGCAAACCACTTGAGCTCATCCCCAACCGCATGACCATCTCCTCAGCGTATTGAGTAGCGACCTTCAAGTCGTTGGATGCGCCGCTGGTGATATCGGCGCAGAAGATTTCCTCTGCCACACGCCCGCCCATGAGACCGGTGATGCGGGCCAGAATCTGGTTGCGTGACATCAGCATCCTGTCCTCTTCGGGGAGCGCCATCGTGAAGCCTCCCATTTGTCCGCGCGGGATGATCGTGATCTTGTAAACGGGATCCGAATCAGGCGTGGTATGCATCACAACTGCGTGACCAGCTTCATGGTAGGCAATGGTGCGTCGCTCGTGTTCACTCATCACCCGACTCTTTTGCTGAAGACCGCCGGTCAGATTCTTCTCAATCGCTTCTTGAAAATCCTGTACCATGATCGTTTCGTGTCCACTGCGGACTGCAAGAATAGCCGCTTCATTCACGATATTGGCCAGGTCTGCGCCGACAAGCCCAGGTGTGGATTTAGCAACATCTTCCAGATTTACATCTGATGCGAGCAACCGATCCTTGGTATGCACTTCAAGTATGGCCTGGCGTCCTTTAATATCCGGGTGAGGGATATTCACATGTCGGTCGAAACGACCAGCGCGTGTCAATGCCGGGTCCAATACATCCATGCGATTGGTGGCACCCAATACAATGATGCCTTCCGAGCCGCTGAATCCATCCATCTCAACCAGGATTTGATTGAGGGTCTGATCGTGCTCCAATTCAGCACCTCCACCCATGGAGTTACGTTTGCGGCCCGCAGCATCAATTTCATCGATGAAAACAATACATGGAGCATTGGCACGTGCCTTCTTGAACAGTGAACGGACGCGGCTGGCGCCTAGGCCCACGAATACTTCTACAAACTCGGAACCTGATGTTGAGAAGAAAGGCACGCCCGCTTCCCCGGCGATGGCTTTTGCCATCAAGGTCTTGCCGGTGCCTGGGCTGCCCACCAGAAGGACACCATGCGGCAAACGTGCCTTCAAGCGTTCGTACATTGTATTGCCTTTTAGAAAGTTGACGATATCAACCAGTTCCTCGCGGCATTCGTCTATGCCAGCAACGTCCCTGAATGTGATATCCGGGATTGCGCCTTCTGCATATTTTTTGTTTGGTACCGCGAGACCGCCGCTGCTCATGCGTGTTGCGAGGAAGGCCATCGTGCCAAGCATTGCCAGAGTTACAAACATGCTGATAACTTTCTCGCCAGTTACCATATCCGCTTCGACGATTTCGTATTGCAATTTCGCCAACTGACTATCGCTGACTCCGAGCAGTGTTAATTGTTCCAGAAAGGAGGAATTAAGATCGCGTCTCACCGTATTTTGCGACCCATTCTTGTAATAGATGGTTACGATCCCGTTTTCCTCTGTATCTTCAATTTTCGACACTCGCCCTGCGGAGACTGCGGCTGCCACCTCGCTGAGGGGCACCGGTTCCTCCTGTGACTTTAGGCGGGTAAACAAACCGGCTGACATGATCGCCACCACGATTATTATCGCTACGCCAACCTTGGCGTGCTTATTTTTCTTGACATAATCCAGTATTTTTGTGATTGATTGTTTCATTCTGTCCTCGAGCTATCTTACAGGTCTTAAAAATTCTCCCTATATTACCTCTTAATAGGGAATTTATCCCCATCAATAATGTTATTAAACATTATAAAATCTTAATCTTTCAGAAGTGATAATAAAATGGAATGCTGAGTGGAGCAATTTGAATTTCGAGACCCCCTAAGTTGCTGATTAATAACTGATTAGACTTTATTGGTAATCGCGCATACCGTGATTTTTTATCCACAGGATTATTATCCGCAGATGACACGGATTTTCGCAGATTTTGCTTTTGAAATTCTTTAATCGGCGTAATCTGCGGATTATTTCCGATAATGTCTAATTAATAATGCTTCTCGATCCCGCCGAAACCGATCATCTTGTTCTTCTCTGTCATTTCAATAAAATAACGCAGGCGCTTCTTGAATTCTGTGGGGCGCTTTCTGGCTCCGTCAATAAAGGCGATTCGAATCCGCTTATAGGAAGCCGAAAATTTCTGAAAGTTCTTCCAGGCCTGCTTATTGGCTTTGATGGTTTTCAAAATATCGGGGGGGATCTTGAATTTCTGGTTCAGCACGTCTCCCAGAGTTTCCGCCACCTCTTTGATCACTTTTTTCTTCGCCACCAAATAGCGTAAGCGTTCAATGTTGGCTTGCGAATATTTGACATTCGGCCTTCTGGGAGAAAAGCGTTGTGCGGTTCGTTCGTCGTCGAGTCTTTTGGCTATGCTGTCGATCCAGCCGAAGCATAGGGCTTCCTCTACGGCAGCGTTGTATTCAATGCGCGGCTTGCCCGTCCCTTTTTTATAGTAGACCAGCCAGATTTCTTTTTCGCTTTTGTAATGCTGGCGGAGCCACTTGCGCCAATCAGCACGTTTTGTGACATGTAAGGTTTTAGATATGTTCATTGTTCAATCAATATCCTTTAATCCACTCTTCTCAAAAGTCCCAAATCCTTTTCATCTGCGTTTACCTGCGGTTAAAACACATCCTTAAGTCACTCAGAGACTGTCTGAAATCTCAACTTTATCGCTCGTCTCATAATTAAGTAAACTTTTCGTTGAGAATTACGAAGGAAAATCGAAGTTTTTGTTTACCAAATTATGCGATACTCTGTAGATATGGATTTGT
>NZ_JBXMTI010000068.1:0-4209 GCF_057083605.1 Candidatus Villigracilis sp.
TCCTTTATTCCCCGTACACATGCAGCAATTCGACTTGTGCCTCTGGCGCAATGACCCGCACATAGTCGCGCATATCTTCCAGGTGTCGCACGATGGTTGCGCGCTCGATCCCCACCGGGGCATAGACGGTGAACACCACATTGCGCGTCTCTGCTGTGATCTGCGTCCGCTGGTTGGGGCCGTAGATGATGTCGGAGATGATGCCGGCCTGATCGCTGATCATCATATCGCCGGGTTTGACGGACTGCATCTCGCCGCGCATCACCGTATACGTCTCGGTCCCTTGCGTGACGTCGAGCGTCAGCGGCAGGTGCAGTTTATCCAGGTCGTGACCCGCCGTGAGCAACATGTTTTTCACCTCGGCCATGAACATGCACTCGACCAACGACGCCACGGTTGGGATGGACTTGCCTTTCAGAACAATGGACTCCAATTGCAGTTGGACATGGTAAGTTTTTTTGAAACGCTTGTAATATTCCCCATAGACTTTCAAAACCGGATGGCTCGCAATGGTGGCGCGATCCTGCCCCGCAAATTGCACGCGCAGTTGCTCTTCCAGTTCTGCCTTAAGCCTTTCGAGCTCGAGGTGATGCGCCGGGTTGGACGCGTTCCGCATGACCAGAATCCCTGCGTGCGCGCTGGGGAAGGAGGATTGCCAGGAGGATGTTATTTTGAACATTTATGTTGATGGACAAACTCAGCGAAAAGGGAATAGCTGCTTAGCCATTGTATGAATTAGTTACCGCCACTGCCTAAGCCTGCAATGAATTTCATAAGGCTACCAATAATTTCTACGATCGGTTGTCCCAAACCTATGAGGCTTAGTATGGGAACTGTTTGGGATGTGATAAATCTGGCCAAGGTGCCAGTATTGAAGGGCCATACCGGTATGATTTGATTGTCTTTGTAGATCTTGCGCAAACCATCCAGTTTTTTTTCAATATTCTCGGTTTCTGATGGTTTAAGGTCGCTACCCTTATCCAAGAGCTTGCGTGACAGCAGATTGATACTTTGACTCAATTGATTTAGTTGTTGATTTAGTTCATCCCGTTTTGCCACCATGATCTTATGAATATTCCACAAAGGACCGAAGAAGCTTATGCCCGCAATTGCGAGGATCACGATCAGGAGGAAGTACAAATATTCCTGGAAATAGTCCACCAAGACAAGTCGTGCACTTAAGTAAATACCGGCCGGGCTGATAATTATTGCATTCCATAGACACAAGCTGCCCAGTGGAGCGAGCCCTTCGCATCCATCTGGATGACCGCGTTGGAGCGTTAGATCAAATTCCCGGCCAAGTTTGTGTACAGTCAGCCCAATCACGATCATGCGCCAGATCATAAGCCCAACTACATACCCAATCATGAAAGTGAATATCCAGAGTAGGAGGTCGCTTAGCGCTAAGAATTGATACCAGCGAGACTGTAAGGGGTCCACTTCATTGATGGAACGCACGAACCAGAATAGGGCTGAATCGATCAGCCAAAATGATCCTAATGAACCGCAAATCACACCTGCAAACAGTTGGCGAGAACTGTTCATCGTTTTTGAAAAGTTGTCTAGAAAGACTTTATAGCGTCCATCAAGTTGGGCGGAATCTTCAGAGAATTTCTTTGCAGGCAGGCTGATAATTGTTCTGTTCCAAAGTGTGTGGAAAGTTTGTGGTGTTTCTTTAAGCAGTCCTTGAAAAGCCAAAAGACTTACAGCTACTGCCAGGATGCCAAAATAGTGGTTCTGGCTTATTCTTGGAAGAAGTGGGAAATGGGTGACCTCAGTAATTCCCAACAGTACGATGGCAATGAGGATCCAGGGGAATACCTGCATCACGCGATGCAAAACTTGATTTTGAATAGGAGTGATTAATTGGAAAGCTTCTTCGAGACTTGTGGATTGATCAGGGATTGGCTGACTTGATTTCAGTCGCCGATTGTGTAAGAATAAAGCCGTTGCGGACGCAAACAACAATATTGTGATATTGATGGCTAATCTTGTTATTAGCGATTGACCAGAGCGGCCGTGGATGGATGTTGGGCTTGCAAGGAATATTATCAGTGCTATCAAGGCAATAGCTGTTGATATTCTTTCATAAAGTAGGAAGCGGTTCTGCACTTTGAGGTTCATTTTGCTTACCTTAAGATTGCCCAAAGAAATAGACGTTCTCTGTTAAGTTATGAAGTTCTTAGAGAATAGCATATTAATGAGTTGGTTGCAATATTAATGTCTGAACTGCTGTCCGAGGATCAGCCCTTTTCTCGATCAGACTTTCATTTTCCCTTTAGCCAAATCGAAAGAGCTGCACCTGAGATAAATCTATCACCTAAAATAATACTTCCACGTTGTCCGCTTCATCAATCTGATATAAAATCCATTTATGAATCCCCTCAATTGCCCCAACTGTGGAGCCAACCTTCCCAAGCATGCTCTCCAGTCAGACCTGGTGACTTGTGAGTTCTGCGGCACCACCTTCCGCGTGCCCAAGACCCTCACGCCCGAACCGGATATGGGCGATCTGCTCCTCGGCGCGGATTTCAGCAACAAAGACATGCCCGGCTGGGAAGTGATGAACGAGGAAATGCTGACTTTCCACCAGGGGCAGCCCTCCGAATTACGCGGCATGTACCGGCCGAATGGCAACACCTTTTATGTCTTGCGCAGTTCGGGTATCCTGGATGACTTCGACGTGGGGATCAACATCACCTTCACCGCGGGCGAACGCGAGATCATCCGCGCCGGGTTTTATCCGCGCTACTTGCATGAAGAGGGTGGGTACGTGGTCTTCATCTCTGCGCAACGGTCGTATACCGTCGCCTATTACGTGAAGAACGACAAGAACGAGATCGTTTGGGAAACGCTCCTGCCGTGGACGTTCCACGCCGCCTTGCGGGATGGCTTCCACGTGACCAACCGTCTGCGGGTGATCTGTCACGGCGAACGCTTCAGCGTCTATCTCAACGGCATCCTGGCCACCTCGTTCAAAGATGGCAAATACCGCCGCGGAAAGTTATATGTGGCCGTCGCTCCCACGGAGAAATCCACGCTGGGTGTCGTGTTCTCTGACCTACAGTTGCGGGAAGTTCTCAAGTAGCGGACTCAGAATGCGTCCATCTCCTGTCCAGAGCTAATCGGCTACTCCCTCCGAAGTCCATTGTCCATTCTGTGCTCTAAAAATACTGTATAATCACTTTGACCAAAGGACTGTGTATGGAACAGATCATTATCCGAGTCAAAGACAGAAAAAAAGCACAAACGCTTTTAGATTTTCTCAAATCGCTTGATTTCATTGAAAGCGTTTCTGAGAGAGATTTATCTGTTGAAAAGGGATCGCAAAATGAGGGAGAAAATGATTTCTTTTCAATGGCTGGTCTCTGGGCGGGTCGAGATATCACACTCCAATCCATCCGTGAGCAAGCCTGGCCCTATCGTGCATGATTCTCTGCGATACCAACATCCTCATTGAGTTCTATAGAGGCAATTCCGATATTGTTCAGGAGTTGCAGAAAATTGGTCTTCCAAATCTGGCTGTCTCTATAATTACGCCAGGTGAAATGTATTTTGGCGCAAGGGATAAGCGCGAGTTGGGGCAAATTAAGAAGAATCTGTCGCTTTTGAATCAGATACCTCTGGACGCGGATACTTCAGAACGATTCCTTGCCTTGTTGGAAGAATTCGCCCTGAGCCACCGACTGAGTGTACCTGACGCCTTAATAGCCGCCACCGCTCTCTCGCAAAACATTCCGCTATACACGCTGAACCTGAAAGATTTTCAGTTCATTCCAGATTTGCAATTACATCAACCATAGAGTTTTATTAACCTCCCCCTTCGTCCAGTTGCCAATTTAGTGCTCTAGTCTTATAGTCGATGGTCTACCAGGGTACAGTGTCGGGTTTTATGAGTTCGGTGGTCAACCGCCCGGCTGTGTCGCTGACTTTATGTATTGAGAAGACGTCCGGCTAGAGAACTAGCGGACGACCCAACGAGGAGACCAAACATGCACTACGGCTGGTGGATGTCCCTGCGACAGGGCGACGAAAAGCCCAAAGTGACGCGCGAGTTATTGTTACGCGTTCTGAATTATGCGAAGCCTTATTGGTGGCACATCAGCGGGATGCTGGTGACGATCCTGCTCACCACCGGCTTGTCCCTGCTCACGCCGCTCATCTTCCGCAATATGATCGATGTGGTGATTCCCGCCAAAGATACGGGAC
>NZ_JBXMTI010000069.1:0-26635 GCF_057083605.1 Candidatus Villigracilis sp.
TCCATTTTCGGGTTTTAGAACGATAAGTCAGATGAATAAGGGTACACAGGATAAGAAAGCAAGCCAAGAAAAGAAGAGTTTTGGCTATACCAAATAAATACGAATATCCTGCCAAGAATCCCACTAAAATAAAAACCTTTAATATCTTGTACCATTTGGGTTGTAAAGTATGGGATTTCACAAAATCAACATCATATCTAATTTCATCAAGCAATTTAGCCAATTTTGATTTCATCATAACAACCCTTTTGGATTAAGAAATCCTAATAAAGATAAAAGGGGAAAAGCGCCAGCAATGCAGAGAATACCACCAATATGAGATTCCCTGTTGTCAACTGTGCTTTCAAATGCGGGCGATAATCCTTGTATCCTGCCATACCTTCTGTACCTGGCAAGACAAGGAATTTCGGCGTCCATGTGTAGAACATCCACATATCAAGTACGAGCAAGTCAAACATTGAGACAAAGAAGTATTCCCCAAAAAGGGTTACGAATGCCATTTCATAAGTGAGGATACCGCCACTCTGTTGTTTGACCAACCACACAGAGTAGAGCGGCAAGGCTACAAAGACAAGCATTAATGGGACGGAGATGAGAATACCCATTTGCAGCTCCGCCTTTGTGCGAGGTGGAACTGCGGCTTTCACATCGGCTGGATAATCCGATAAAGCAATACGAGGATTAATATACAACATCCCTACTAAAACCACTCCCGCGATAGCGGCGAGAATTCCACCATCAACGAGAATCCGCGTGAGCATTACTTGGGTTAGCATTGTGACACCGACTTATTGTTTTCTGCGTTCTCAACGCGTAAAACTAACGGTTTGTGTTGACCTCGGCGGGGGGGCGGACGTGGACTCTGCTTGGGAGCAAGAAAAAAGTTGAAGCCAGGAAAATGCTTGTAAATCGCGCAGGGCCCCAGCTATCTGCTCTATACTTTGTTAAGTGCACCTATTCTTGATTTTTGTGAAGGCAAATTCATATACACTTCGCCGACCATGGCAATGCAGAAATCTTTTCTGATCCTTAACTTCAGTTTGGTAAAAGATCACGCCTGAGAAAATAAAGTCGACGGGAGTTGGCGGCTGATCTTTTGATCCTGCGAGGGTGACCTGCCAGAGTCCCCCGCCACTGTATCCACGAAAACTTTTGGGGACATCAAAGCCCTTTGAGTACTCAGCCTCAATGTCAATGTAGTCGTGCGTTTCGTCTTGTGTTTCATGTGCAGCGTACCCAGCAGCACATAGACCATGTAGACCTAAAATTGGTTTGAATTCGCCCTCGGGTGGCTCGATTGTTGTGCGCTCACCCGGTATACCCCAAATGAACCACGCGCCTCTACTAAGCGGGAGAATGTTTTTCAGAACACTTTCCCGTTCCGCGGCAATGTTTACAAACTGCTTGTGAGCTCTAATCGTGCTGACATCGGGTTCGTAAAGGCCTATGAAAGCGAGGTCGGGCCCTTCCGAAGGTTTGTCAGGGATTGCGATTTCGCAAACGGTAAAATGGTTACTCTTAATTGAAAATCGGTGAGCATCGTGCATGAGCACAAGTCCTAATTCACATGGTGACGTAAGTTCAGCCGCGACATGCTGGGCTGTAAGAATGCCAAATTGCCCATCGATAAGAACGAACGTGCCACATCCGATGAATAAATCGGTCTTAGGGTTTACTAAGTCCGGACCAATACGTATTAGCGCAGTTGAATATAGGTCAATCCGGTGACCAATGTCTTCAATCAGTCGCTGCTCATCTGGTGTGATCATGAAGTTTTGATTTTGTTTGCCCAACTATGTCTTATACAGGGTGATTCCTTAAAATCCCCGTGTGGGGCGTTACACAGACTCATTCCACATAACATCTATGAACAGCATTATACGTCCCTGCAAAACAAAATACAACAACACGACTATAATTAACGCATGGCATCTTCCATTACCATCCCCGCGCGGGAAGAGCACCACCCCAATTTGCGTCCGCTTAGCATCTTGCGAGACCTGCCCGCCGTGGCAGACCTGATCGAATTGTGTTTCTCCAACACAATGGACAGTGAAGGCAAACGCTATGTGCAGGATATGCGCCGCGCGGGTAGTGACAACTCATTCATAAAATGGGCGAACCGCACCGCTGAAACCACCTCGCTTCCCCTCACTGGTTACATCTGGGAGGAGGACGGGCGCATCATCGGCAACATCAGCCTCGTCCCATTTCGACACAATAAGCAGCGCATTTATCTGCTTGCGAACGTGGCCGTTCATCCGTCACACCGCCACAAGGGAATTGCCCGCGCCCTCACCGAACGCGCCATGCAGCACGCACGCGAAAAAAAAGTAAAGGACATCTGGCTTCACGTCCGCGATGACAACCCCGAAGCGATAGACCTCTACAACAAACTCGGCTTTACCGAACGCGCGCGGCGCACCTCCTGGCAGGCATCCACTGACCTTCATGCTCAAGGATTGGAAACGGACATCGCACTCACGATCAGACATCCACACTTTTGGCCGACTCAACTCAACTGGCTTTCGCGCCTCTACCCCGACTTTTTAGCCTGGCACCGCGACTGGAACTTCAACTCGCTGCGGCCTGGTTTAATGAACTGGCTCTACCTGCTTTTCGTGGATATGAACATCCGTCAATGGGCGGCAGTGCGGAAGGACCAACTACAAGCCACGCTCTCGTGGATTCCCAACGGGCGAGGCGAATCTCTTTTCGCCGCAGCAGGCGAAAGGTCCGACCCCGAAGCGTTGACTTCATTGCTGATACAGGCGCGGCGTGAGATATATCATCTCTATCCAACCATCGCGCTGGAATTCCCAGTCAGCCAGTTTGACGACGCCATCACAGCCGCGGGTTTCAAACCCATCCGCACCCTGATCTGGATGCAGGCAACTTCTTAAACTATTTTTCGTATTCAGTATATATTTCCGTCATTGCGAGCGCATCTTGCGACACTTGCACCTGCACTGCGTTTGGCGCAGTGCAGGTGAGCAATCCCCAACTCGATAAGGAGATTGCTTCGTCGCAAAGTACGCTCCTCGCAATGACATAACTACAAAAAGGAGTACGAATGACAAGATTCTTAATTCGCTGGGCGATCAACGCAGTGGCTTTGTATGTGGCAGTACTGATCGTGCCAGGCATCGATTTCATCGGCGAGTGGACGGGCATTCTATGGCTGGCGCTCATCTTTGGTTTGCTCAATGCGCTGCTGCGCCCCCTGCTCAAATTTCTCACCTGCCCTTTGATCCTGCTCACATTGGGATTGTTCACCATCGTGATCAACACCATCCTGCTTCTGCTCACCAGCACGATAGCACAGTCCTTTGGCATCAGCTTCACAGTGGATAATTTCTGGCAGGCCCTGCTCGGCAGTCTGGTGATCAGCTTTGTCAGCGTCGTCATGAGCCTGATCCTGCGCGATGAGTTGCACGGCGGGAAAAAGTAAAATTTTTACCCCACAACCTATATGAAACGCGAATTCTTTTTTGAATCCGCGTTAATCTGCACTTGCCCAATCTGCTCTTAAAATAAAAACTCACCCACGAAAGATTAATTCGTGGGTGAGTTTTGTTTCATCTATGCATTTCTACCGCACATGGATATATGAGGCCGTAAGCATAAATAGAATCAACCTTGAATTGTTAACCAGTAAAAGTGCGATGAAGGCCAGCAGGGCCGTTTGAAACCACCTCTTCCCTGAAAATTCCTGCCACGCGAGCGCAAGGAAGAGCATAATGGCATATGTCCAGTTGGTGGAATATAAGAATACATCCTTTCCATACTGCACATGAAGCACAAAGTAAAACATAACCGTCAGGATGAAGGTGAAGGCAAAGCGGTTATCCCGTTTTCGAATGTTCTTCAGGAAAAGCATACCACCCAGCAGCATGAATGCTAGCCAGGCAAAGGCCATGGCTGATTCAAACCAAGTCTCATATTGGGCGATTTGCATCGGCGCTTTTTTGATGGAAGCACGGAACATCCATACCCTGATGAAAGGGACATCCTCCTTCAATAGCAATGGCTCCGGGGCCACAAAGCTGTGCAGGAACATCACCCGCGCCAAATAATTGACCCGCTGATAGGTTACAGGGAAAACATTTTTAGCCTCCCATCCGAGTGAGGTCTGATCCCAAAAATACGGATGTGCATCGGGATAAACAAAATTGTTCAGCAGGTTAAGAGGAACAACCAATGCCGCCACGATCAAGCCGTATTTGATCCATTGTTTGATATCGCGCTTGATCAAAATATGTGCGATCACGGTCTGCGCAAAATTCGAGACCGTGATCCCAAAGGCAGCCAGCCCCGTAATGACCAGCGCGTAGAGCGGCCTATCCTTAAGTAGAAATACGATAAAGATCAAAGCCACTGCGGCCAGAAAAATATAGGTCTCAATGATCGAAGCAAATGCAAGCTGGGTGGTCGACGCGCCAAACAGGGATGCGATCAGAAGGGCATAAAGCGAGTTGCCGCTGGTTTTCTTCACAAAATACCAGACAAGAAAGACGCAAAGCGCGCCTGTTAGTGCAACCAGCGCGAATGTGGCATAAAGCGAATCTCCATTGAAGATGAGGGAGATTACTGCCACCAAGGGGCGGATGATGATCAATACGAAGGGATGCACTGGGCGCTCATAGTAGTCACGGTAGTTTTCCATTGCAAACCGCCAGCGCCAGAGTCTGCTATCTGTGTCGAAGAAAAGATCATCGAATTTAAATGTAGGTTGATTGAAAATGGAGGCGAGCAGAAAATAAATAAGGAAGAAAAGCGATGCGAGCAGTAATCCGCCCAGGTTGGCTTGCACGAATGAAACGATTCGCGATTGCTGAAAATTCTCTTTTTGGATGATGGATGAAACCCGTAGGGATGCAGGAATTGCCGTGACAAGCCCGATCAAAAAATAGATCAGCATTTCAGGCTTGAGTTGATACATGAATGCGTAAAACAGACTTGGAAACCGCAAAGCCATATTGACGAGCAGGGTCAAAAACGCAGCCAGCGTGACGGCCAGAGTTAAAGACAGTGCCATGTCTGTTGGCCCGGATTGAAATTTGCCGACTATCCTGCCCAATACAAATGAAACAGACAGTGTAATAATGGAATGAATAACCAGTGATACCAGGAGTATCCCAAGAACAGAGCTATAAAAATTCTCCAGAAAGGCCGTTGCAAGATAACTACACGGAATACCAAGCGTCCATGCAAGAAGGAAACGTTTGTTTACAAAGTGTCGCACAATATAAGCATCCTTGAATACATAATTCGAGCGATTGGATGGGATCATTTATTTTCCCGAACCCCTAACGTTACCAAATTCTATCATGGATGGTATAGTAGGTTTTATCGGGAATGACGGTTACATATGAGTTGGTCTAAAGATTGAACCCTATATTTTCCGTAATACCGTCAATCACAAGATAACACCATGAATAAAAACCTCAGTAAATTTATCAGCCTCATTACGAGATATAAAACTACCTTGCTGTTTTCCATTATTCTGCTGATCGGCATCTTTGCCCGTGTATGGGAGTTTGGCTCCCTGCCGCCAGGCTTGAACCCAGACGAAGCTTCCATTGGTGTGGAAGCTTATTATCTTTACAAATACGGCGTTGACCGCTACGGGCTGTCTTATCCTGTCCATTTGATCTCCTGGGGCAGCGGGCAGAACGCGCTCTACGCTTACATGTTGATCCCGTTCGTGGCATTGCAAGGCATTAATGCGTTTTCCGTCCGCCTGCCGATGATGATCGCAGGCATACTCGCCCTGTCATTAGTCTACATTTCAGGCAAGCGCCTGTTCGGGGAAAAATTCGCGTTGTTGGCGATGTTCTTCCTGGCAATCTCACCCTGGCACATTGTCAATTCACGCTGGGCTGTTGAATCAAACATCATGCCATTTTTCTTCCTGATTGGGTTCACAGCCCTGGTGATGTCAGATACTAAAAATTGGTGGTTTATTGTCTCCTGCATATTTTTCTCTTTATGTCTCTATGCCTATGGGACAGCTTACGTCGGTGTTCCCGTCTTCCTTTTACTGGTTATTCCAGCATTGATCTATTCGAAACGAATATCATTATCACAAGCAGGTATGGGACTGGGCATATTTTTGTTGATTGCTGTTCCAATCATATTGTTCATTGTGGTAAACACTCTTCGATTAGATACATTAAGTTTGGGCATGGTCACCATTCCACGCCTGCCTGTGGAAGCGCGCTACGAAACCATGGCAGCTATTTTCGGCGGAAATCCGTTGAACGCCATATGGGAAAATACGACGATCATGCTAAAGGCGCTCTGGGCACAGGAGGATGCTTTCCCCTGGAACTTCGTGGCCCCGTTTGGATATTTCTATAAATACACTTTTCCCCTTGCGGTGGTTGGCTTCATCTTAACCATCCCTTTCAAAAGGTTTAACGAAGACAGAATTGAACGCTGGCTTTTATTTTCATGGATGATCGCTTCGTTGATAATCGGGATCTTGCATCCAGTCAATTTGACTCGCATCAACTTGATCTTCACACCCCTTCTGCTTTGCATCGCTTTCCTGACCGTGAAGCTGGCTCAGCGCATTCCATTGACTCTGCCGCTGACAGTTTTTGTTCTCTCAATTAGTTTTATCTTTTTTAACCAAGCCTATCATGGCGATGAATACGAGAAGCGAGCAAGCGGTATATTCAATGAAGGCATTATCCCAGCCATCGATTATGCAACCGAAAACAGCAATTCGCTGATCTGTTTCACCGAGCAAAGGTATTCCTTATATATCTATGTCCTGCTAACCCAGCGATATCACCCCTCCGAGTACGTTGACCAGCTTGAGTGGATCGATCCGCTCGACCCCGCTGACCCTGCCCGGACTCCGCGCGCGCTCAAGAATTACCGTTTCAGACTCTCAGATTGTGCTGGTGACCCGAATGCTGTTTACGTCCTTACATTAAAAGAGCAGCCACCTGTTTCTGAAGTTGAATATAAGGATAAGAAGTTTGAGAAATTTTTGGTTTTCCTACCCAAATAATAGTACGATCAATTAAAGGCGGATTCCAATACGCCAAAAATCGTATTCAACAACAAGCCATTGTTAATCGCGAGGATGGCCAGGAAAATCAACAATGTGATCTGGAACCATCTGTAACTCGCAAGTTTCTGCCACGCTAAAGCCAGCAGGAGAATCAGCGCATAAGTCCAATTGGGGGAATACAGGAATAATTCTTTTCCATACCTAAGGTGTAGACCAAGATTTAACAACATGCATCCGAACAAAGCCAGAGACAGCCTGTTGGATTCATATTTTTTGTAATTTATAAAAAAAGCGGTAATGCCCAGCAGGATCAAACCCAGCCAAAACCCTACGGTGAATGTTTGAAATAATGTATCGTATCCACTGAGTTCGTTGATCTCGGGCTTGAAGAATCGAAATTGGGTAAAGGGGATGTCGCCAGTATACAAAATGGGAGTTGGGGCAACCACATTATGAAATAAAAATGCCCTTACCAGAGCCTGAATCCGCAGCATGTTTAGAGGGAAAATATTCTGTTCTTCAGCCAGCAGAGCAGACGGGATGAAGAAAAATGGATGAGCGCCAGGGTAAATCAGGTTGTTCATCAAACTTAATAGAACAAAGAACACCAGGACAGTTGCAACGTAACGAAAGATCAATTTGATATTTGGCTTAAGGGTAAAGAAAGCAATCACATTTTGAGAAAAATTTATATAGGTAATACCGATGGAAGCAAGCCCCGCAAGCACCAGCGCTGGAAAAGGTTTATCCTCAACCAACAGCAAATAGAATAGCAGCAAGCTGGCAGCCAAAAAAATATAAGTCTCAACTAACGAACCGAAAATAAGGTGTGAAGCCGACAAACCCAGCACAGATGCGATTAATAAAGCATATGTTGGGCTTTGCGTAATTCTCTCTATGATCTTCCAGGCGAGAAAAACACATAACGCTCCGCCAAATGCGACGACAACATAAGCTCCAAACAATTTGTCACCCCTTAGCAACATGGCGACCAGGTCAATGGGTGGCTTGAGCAGAAGCAAAACAAATGGATGTACAGAGCGCCAGTAGTAATCCTGCCAGTTATCGGTTGTGAAGCGCAGCCTCCAGTTCAGGACATCCGCATCGAAAAAGACATCGTCGACATCAAAGTGCGGGTTATTAAGCATGGATGCGATGAGGAGATAGATTGAGAAGAAAGCCAGGGCGAGCAGAATCCCCGCTATGTTTGCATCTACAAAACTATAGATCCTTGTTTCCTTCAATCCAGCATAAAGATGTGTTGACTTTGATTTGTATAATATCCACGACTGCCAAGGGAATGAAAGCGTGCTGGTAATCAAAAAAATAGAAAACAGGTTTCCTTTTAGAGTAAAAATATCGGGGGAAAATAAATTCGGGAATTGCCTGCCCATGCCAAATATCGATGCTGCAAACACAAGAAGCAGTAAGAACAAAGCCAGGACCATTACAAAATCTGAAAATCCCTTGCTCAAGAATTGTTTAATTCTTCCCACAAAAAAATACCCTGCCTGCCCAATCAATAATTGAAACACCAGAGTCAAGCCGATAACTTCAAAAGGCTTACTGTAAAAATTATCAAGGAATCCAAGGAGTATGAAAATGACAATCGTGGAAACCAGCCACCCAAAAAACTGGCGGGCGAAAAGCCCCATGTCCATGATTTTTTGGACGTAGGCAGCAGAAGGAATGATGGTAGAGAAAAAAATGGAAAATAAAGCAATGCCTGCTGTGAACAAGAGCAGCGTCGACGCCGCGTGCATCGAAATCACAGCAATAGAAACAGAAAGCAAGGCGCAGATAAAAAGAATTATTCTGGCGTTTAATTTTGCCTGAATAAACGATCTTTCCAAAAAGGGCAGCAAATAATAGGCACAGATGATTATGGAAACAGCAGGAATGAAGATGAGAAAAAATCGGTCAAGAGATGAATAATCGACATCATTAAAGAACTGCAAAGCCATGGCAGTGGATATTGAAAACCCAGCCGCTGCGCTCAAGGCAATTCTTCTAAGAGTAATGAGAGTTGTTGCTGACACATATCCTCAGCTTCAGAGATCAATTAGGCTCTTGCAAAAGTCGCATGTAGGTCAGGCTTGCAGCCTGACGCCTCTTTGAAATCTGAGTTTTGGCGGGTTACAAACCCGCCCTACAAATATTCATGCAAGATGTCAATTTTAAAAAAATAAGATAAACCATATCTCTGTTGTATGAAGAGACTGTGGTTTATCTGCATAATTCAGATTATTATTTTGCGCGAATCCAAACTTAATACCCGGGCTCAATGACAAAATCAACACCATTTACGAACAGGAAGGGTTATTTTAGTAATTCTCGGGCAAGCAGCAGAAATTCAGTCCATTCTTCCTCAAAGAAATGGACAGTGACATTGTTCAATTCAATATGATAGGTAACTTCACCATCGGGTTCTTCGGCTTTCCAAGCCAGGAAGTTTTCGGTCTCTGCGATGGTGCCGGTGCGGGGTTCGCTGTTATTGTTGCTCATGTTATTCTCCTTGGTGGATTTGGTTTATAGAACAATGAATCGGGGAGATTCATTTTCCGTTTTTTAGTTTCAGGAACAGGTTACGAAAGAAGCGGCGGATCGAAACGAGTATACGTGACCCCGGAGGAGGAAGCGGTTGATGCAGCTCCGCCTCGGGCCAGGGGTCAAGATCCAGCATCTTCCGCATGGTGTATTTCCATAAGAGCGTGGCGGTGGCAAGGATGGGAGCTGCCACGACTACACCGAGAATTCCAAACAAGTTTGCGGCGATGATGGCCGCTACCAGGACTGCGGCGGGGTGAACTTTGAGCGCGTCTGATAGGATGCGGGGCGAAATAATATTATCGAAGATCTGGTCGATAAAAAGTGCGATGCCCAAAACGAGCAGTGTGTAATAGAAGGGCGAAAGATCGAACAATTTATAGGCTTGAAAATATGCCACAAGCACCAGTATTGCCCAATTGATGGCAGGGCCAACGTAGGGGACAAAACGCGCAAGCCCCGCCAGGAACGCAAGACCGATGGCGTAATGCAAGCCTAATACGCTGAGCACAATACTATATACAATGACGGCCAGGAAGAAGATGATGATCTGCCCACGTAAGAATGCATTCCAAATACGCCCGAGTTCCCGGCTAAGGCGGCCCAGATCCTGTGCATAACCGGGGATCTCCACCGCAATAATGCGGTTTCGCAGGCCGCCACTTTCGACCAGCACAAAGTATGAGACGAGGATCACGAACAATATCCAACCGAGGAAGTTGGCCGCACTACCTGCCACGGTTCCAAGCAATGTGCCGGTGCGGCTTAGCAAGGGCTGTACCATGCCAAGTACTTGAGAGCTAAGGTCGTTCAAATCCAATGAGCGGAAATCAAGCTTGAATGGGCCAAACTGATATACCTGCCCTGAAATATTTTCAATCAGTTCAGGCAGTGATCTCAGCGCATCTTGCAGGATAATGACCAGACTTTGGATCTGCTGTACCAATCCCACACCGCCGAGCGTAAGCAGACCAAGCAAGAGGATGATAATAAAAAGATAGATAACGGCAACGGAGGCATTCCAGGAGAAATGCAAGCGTCTCTGAAAAAAATCTGCCACGGGATGGAACAGGTATGCCAATACCAGGGCGATCAACAGAGGACTGATAATAAACTGGAATTTGACCAGCAATGCGCCGATGATCACAACGATGGTGAGGGCAATCACCAGTTTTGTATTTGTGCCCCAGGTTGGGGATAAATGGTTTTGAGTTTCAGACATGATGACCGTTCCATTTTTCTATTTGCATAGTTGAGGTAGTTTCAATTTTAATTCTATCAAAGATAATCGATTTTACAACACACAACAGTTCTTCCTTTGAAAAACAAAACGCCCCGCGAGCCGGGCTCACGGGGCGTAAGTGAGTTTTGATTAACAACCAGACAGGAATGGGAAGAAAACACACCAACGGAAGGTCGCATCCACCCACCAGAAGAAGGAGGCGCACAGGCAGATGAAGAGGAAAACTCCACCGCCAATGAAGATCGGGGTCATGTTGGTCTTCCTGCCAGCAGAAGGAGCCGCAGACGGTGCGTATGAAGGTTGTGCAGCGGTTGATGCATAGGGCGGGGCAGAAGCTTGTACAGGAGGTGGTTCTACTCGGGCCGACCTGCGAGGCGCGGCCATGGTAGCACCGGGATCCATGTTGATCGCATCATACATGAGAACAATTTGCTCACCCAACGAGACAACATCTCCAGCCTTTAGCACAACCGGGCCAGCCAGGCGCTGTCCGTTTACAAATGTGCCGTTGGTGGAGCCCAGATCTTCGATCACATATTTTCCGCCTTGAAAAGAAAGCCGTGAGTGCCTGCGCGAGACCTCAGCATCATTGATCGCGACGCCGTTGGACGAATCACGCCCAATAGTGAGTTGATCCCCATCAAGAGGGAAGGTCACGCCTGGGGTTGGGCCTGACCTCATAACGAATTGGAACTGTGCCATCTTCTTCCTCCAGATACATTATCGAAAAAAATAATTTTGTCTAGTGTACAATCTTCGGGCTAAAAAGTCAAATCACTATTTTTTATTCGGCTTTTTGGCTTCACTTTTTTCATCTTCGCGAGGTTGTGTTTTGGTTGATCTTGGCAGGTAGACCATGAACACCGTTCCTACACCGATCTTGCTTTTCACTTCCATGCGTCCGCCGTGTCCATAAATAATCTGCTTGCAAATGGATAACCCCAACCCTGTACCGGATGCGCGGGTTTCATGCTCGCGCACACGAAAGAACTTCTCGAACAAATGCGGAATGGACTCATCTGGAATACCCACGCCTGTATCCTGAATGTATATCACTAGTTCATTATCCATCACTTCTGCTCGCAGCATCACGGTCCCATTGGGGCGGTTGTATTTTATGGCATTGCTCAACAAATTCAATATCACCTGCTTTAATTTATCGCGGTCAGCTTCGAGCAGGGGGAGTTGCTCTGGCGATTCCACGCGAAGTTGAATATTATCCTCCATGGCTTTGGACGACATAATATCCTTGCACTCATACATGAGGTCGGCGATACTGAACGTGGTCTTGCGGAATTGAACACGGCCCGATTCAAGTCGCGCCAGATCCAGAAAGGATGAGGCCAGGGCATTTAATCGCATGGTCTCATTATGGATATTATTAATGATCTGGTCACGTTGATCCTGCGACATCTCAGGACGTAATAGCAAATACGTGGCAGTGCTAAGCGAAGAGAGAGGCGTGCGCAATTCGTGTACGAACTCCGAGATCAAATCCGATTGTTGGAATAAACGTGCGTTCTCAATTGCAACAGCAGCTTGTGCTCCCAAAACCAAGAGCATGGATTCGTCTGTATCTGTAAACTTGCCTCTGTGCTTGTTCAACGCCTCCAAAACCCCCACGATCTTATTCTTTGTCACCAACGGGATCCCGAGGAGCGACTCTGTGGAAAACCCAGTAGTGGTTTCAACATTTGGGAAAAAGCGTGGATCATCATGGGCGTTCATGATGCGGACAGGTTTACGATTGTTGACGATCCAGCCTGCGATACTGCCATCCAATGGGACTAGCAAGCCTCGTCTCGTGGATTCATCCATATTAGTAGATACCTGAAAATATAACTGGCGGGAGGTATCGTCATACAATAATATGGATGCTGCCTCCGAGCCGCTGATCTCAGCCGCGGCATGAACAATTCGCGAGAGCAGAATATCCAGGTCAAGGGTGGAAGCGAGGTCCCGTGCGATGTCAATTAGACGACGGTAGCCATCCAATCGCTCGGTTTTTATTTCAGCCATTTAACACTCTTTCCGTGATCGCAGGGATGATCGTTGCCACGTCATCCAGGATCGCCACATCCGCGCGGACATTTAAATAAGTGGGGGTGTTATTAATAATAATCAAGTGTGCTCCGCGATCCAGTGCCTGCATGGGTAACCCGGCCACAGGCAAAACTTCCAATGATGACCCTGCGACCAGCATCAAATCACATTGACGCGCATCCCTTTGAGCCTTGAACCATGCCGCTTGAGGCAGTTGTTCGCCGAAAAGTATCACATCCGGCTTCAACAGTTGGCCGCATTTCGGGCAGGCAGGCAGAATGCCACGCTCTACAAATGAAGCCAGGTAAGCCTCAGCCTGCACCTGATGATAACACTGTGAGCAGGTTAAAGTTTGCATTGTTCCGTGCATTTCAATTACATTTTTCGAACCGGCTTTTTGATGGAGCGTATCAATATTTTGGGTGATGATGGATTTGACACATCCCGTTCTTTCCAACTCAGCCAGTGCCTGATGTGCAGGGTTTGGAAGCGCATTAAATATTTGACTCGCCAGCGGACGGAACCATTCGAAGAAGCGCTCCGGCCTTGTGCGAAAAGTATTCAATGAAGCTGCTTCCAACGGTTCATCCTTCGACCATAATCCTGTTCCTGTGGAACGAAAATCGGGTATCCCTGATGGAGTTGAAATCCCAGCGCCCGTCAAAACTACCGCATGTCTGGATTGGCGGAACAAATCTGCGGCAAACTCGATGTTGGTCTGCGTCTGGGAGGGGAAGGAGATCATCGCGCCTTTTCGCGCTCAATTATCGAAAGTGCTATTTTTAGGAATTGCTGTGAGGTCATGTTCGTAGGTTGAGCCAGCACCGCCGGAGTTTGCAGGCGCGCAGCTTGCAGGAATAATTCCGGTGCAGGTGTAAGTGTAGCGGAGACCGAATGACCCAGCTTCTCCTGCACCTGCATTAGCGGCATTTGAGCCTCAGACCGCTGACGGTTATTCAACACCACGCTGATGGTCTTGCGGTCGATTTTCAGGCCAGTGATTTCATCGATCAAAAATTTGGTATGTTGAATGGTGGCTGGAACACCTTCCACAACTACAATGCGTTCGCTGCACAACGGGAGAAGCTTCTGCACAAAGGTCGGCAGGCCAACTCCAAGGTCCAGAACAACGAAGCGGGCCAGCGTTGCAAGGCGCGATACGAGAATTTCATAATTCTGAACTTGTGAAGTCAAAGTCACGTCACGCGGATTCTCAGATGCAAGTAAAAGTTTGATCCCGGAGTTATGCGGCACAAGTGCTGCTTGCACTTTTTCACGGGTTACTTCAGGCATACTACCTTGCAAAATTTCAGTCAAACCCTTTTGGTTCGGTGCACCCAAATCCATGCCGAGTGTGCCCTGCCCCGGCGTAAGCTCGGCCAGGATCACATCCGATTGTGATTTGGTAAACAGACCTGCCGCCAAATTGGCAGCCAGAGAAGAAACCCCCAGCCCACCGCGCGCAGCCAGTACGCCGATTACATATCCATGATGCTCATGCGAAGCAGTGGTGATCTCGCCTGCATCCTTGGACACAGTTCGCGCAAGCAAAGCTTTTACATGTGCCTGGAGTTCAGTGGGGTGTGTCGGCTTTGTTAAATAATCATCTGCCCCCACCTCGAACCCTGTCACTTTGTCGTCCAGTTGTGTCTTGGCTGTAAACATCAAAATAGGGACGGATACTGTTGCTGGGTTTTTTCGCAAACGCCGCGCAACTTCATATCCATCCATATCCGGCATCATCACATCCAATAAGATCAGATCCGGGCGCTCTTCCAATGCTTTTGTTAGACCTTGTGAACCATTCGAAGCCGCGCTGATCTGATAGCCCTGTCTCTGCAGCATCAATCCGACAAGCCTTAATGTATCCACATCGTCGTCAATTATCAGGATTTTTTCAGCCATTTTTCCTCTTCGTATTAAAAGAGAGTCTAGCACAAACGATTATAACGGACAAGTTCTTACACTTCATTAATATCGCCATGCTATAATGATGGCGCATCGGGACACCTGCCATTCATAAGAAAGGTCCCCGTCTATGGGGATGACAGGCTTCGACGGGAGAGGCTGGTTCCGGAATGCGAGCCGAGCGCGCACCGATCTCGATAACTCAGTGCAACCTTTAAGTGCCAACCGCACTTCATACGCTGCTATGTCTCTCGCCGCCTAAGGTGAGTGCGTAACAGTTGACATCTTCGGATGTCACGTCCGCCGGCACCGTCCTCTACCGGGTGACGGATCGGGCGAAACAAAGGTAGAGTGCCGCACGTGATTCTGCTAATCGTGCGAAAGACCAGCAGATGGTCACAGAGTTACCTGCCCGCCGAGATCTCTGTGATGACTAACTTCGGCAGGCTACGCTCGTAGATTTCCGAGGGTCGAATCTTTCGGACGCGGGTTCAATTCCCGCCATCTCCACCTGGCAGAAAGACCGGCAGCTCAACTGCCGGTCTTTCTCGATTAAGGGTTATTATTAAAGCGATTTTTTGAAGAGGACAAGGCCTCCCTATGAAAAGCTTTCTCACAAACTTCAGATCGCCAGCGCTCGTCAGCTTTATCATCGTGCTTCCGTTTATGGTCATGGAAGTAGTAAACAGGCAAAATTTCAACGAAGGTTTTCCCGTCCTATTATTTGTCATTATGTGGCTCTTGCCAGTGGCATTCATCATCATCCTGATGCCAATTGTGCGAAATGTACGAGCGGGAAACCAGCATCACGGCAAATCCCATTAATCTTTTGCTTAGAGTTGTTTTTCTGGTCTTAATTGCATGGGTGTGGACCGGCGCACTGATAGACCAAATGCCCTGTTTTCTGGGTGTTCCAAACTGTGATTAATTGCATCACAAAGAACGGCATCCAAATCCAATTGCCCGGCACTTTATGCCGGGCAATTGTGTTATAAAAGGCGTCATGAAAAAATTCCTTATTGGATGTTTCATCCTCATCACCGCCTGCCAGGGTGTTTCTTCCACACTCACGCCTGAATCCACACCAACTACCGCGCTTCAGACTCCGCCCCAGCCTGCCACAGCGACAGTAACTCTTACCCCCGCCCCAACCGCTACACAACCTCCAATCCCACCGCCGCTTTATTTCACCGATGAATTTGACACTGCCTCACCTTTCTGGGAATTCCTTCAAACAGGCGGAATAGATGCCCCTCTCACCGCTTTCGAGAACGGCACGCTCCGTATCGACATCCCTTCACCTGATACCTGGCATCTCGGAATTCATCATGCAAATACTTATTCGAATGTCTTTGTGCGCGCAAAAATTTCGGCCAACTCCACAGGTTCCATGGGCTTGATCTGTCGTTATGACGAATCAAAGGGATGGTTCGAGTTCAACGTGGATAGCGATGGGACATACAACTTGTTACTTGGGCAATGGCTCGCTCCCAGCATTGCAAAATATATTCCCATCACCACAGCTGGAAGCAGCCACCTTAATGCAGGAAACATCAACTACGAGATCGGCCTTTCCTGCCAGGAAAATCTCCTGAATTTATACGTCAACGAGACCTTGCTGCGGCGGCTGGATGTCACCAACTATGGGCTCACCGAGGGCAATATCGGCATCACTGCCTCTTCCTTTAAAGAGGCCCCAATGACAGCAATCTTCGAGTGGGTAAAAGTAGACGAACAATAAATAATCCAGACCGCCCCATCCGGGCGGTTTTTTTTGATCAAAAACCTACGTGTTGTTAACAGGATTCTTGCACGGGTCGCTTAATATAGGCAATGAAAACCATTAGTAAGGAGTTCTAACATGGGAAAAATTATTGGCATTGACCTTGGCACGACCAACTCTGTTGTTGCTGTTATGGAAGGTGGTACACCCACCGTCATTACAACGGCAGAAGGCGGACGCCTGTGTCCATCCATTGTTGCATTCAACAAGAACGGTGAACGTATGGTCGGGCAAACCGCGAAACGACAAGGTGTCATAAACTCAGATAATACTGTTTATTCCATCAAGCGTTTCATGGGACGACACTTTGAAGAGACCAGCGTCGAACGCGCCATGGTTCCATATCAAGTCGTCGAAGGGCCGTCCAACGATGTGCGCGTCAAAATCCCTGTTACAGGGAAGGAATATTCTCCACAAGAGATCAGCGCCATGATATTGGGCAAGCTCAAATCAGATGCTGAAGCATATTTGGGAGAGCCTGTCACCCAGGCAGTCATCACTGTCCCTGCCTATTTCAACGACAGCCAGCGCCAGGCCACAAAAGATGCCGGCAGGATTGCGGGGCTGGAAGTCTTGCGCATCATCAATGAACCAACATCCTCCGCTCTGGCCTATGGTCTCGACAAGAAAAATAATGAAACAATTTTAGTCTTCGACCTCGGCGGTGGTACGTTTGACGTCTCTGTCCTTGAAGTAGGCGAAGGCGTGATCGAAGTCAAATCGACACATGGCGATACCCACCTCGGTGGCGATGACTGGGATCAGATAGTCACCAACTGGGCCGCGGATCAATTCAAGAAGGATCAGGGCATTGACCTGCGGGCCGATAAGCAGGCATTACAACGCCTGCGCGAAGCCGCAGAGAAAGCCAAGATCGAGCTTTCCACAGTCATGGAAACCGAGATCAACCTGCCATACATTACAGCAGATGCAAACGGCCCGAAGCATTTACAGTTAAAACTTACCCGCGCTAAATTCGAGCAGATGACCAGCGACCTGCTTGCGCGTTGCCGTCAGCCATTTGAAGCCGCACTCAAAGATGCAGGCTTATCCGCGGACAAACTCGATGAAGTGGTACTCGTCGGCGGTGCGACACGTATGCCGATGGTGCAGGATCTGGTGCGCAAGTTAACGAACGGCAAAGAGCCAAACAAGGGCGTCAACCCGGATGAAGTAGTTGCAATTGGCGCAGCCATTCAGGGCGGCGTGCTTGGCGGTGAGGTGAAGGATATCCTGTTGCTGGATGTCACTCCCCTTTCCCTTGGTGTGGAAACGATGGGCAGCGTGATGACCAAGATGATCGAACGCAATACAACCATCCCCGTTCGCAAGACCGAGACCTATTCCACAGCGGCTGACAACCAGACGGCTGTTGACATCCACGTCCTGCAAGGCGAACGCCCCATGGCTGGTGACAACATGAGCCTCGGCAGATTCCGATTGGATGGAATCCCACCGGCTCCGCGCGGCATTCCTCAAGTGGAAGTGACTTTTGATATCGACGCAAACGGCATTCTGCATGTGACCGCAAAAGATAAAGCTACTGGCAAAGAGCAAAAGGTTACGATCACTGCTTCAACAAACCTGAACAAGAGTGATATTGACCGCATGATGCAAGAGGCTCGCGTCCACGAAGCGGAAGACAAGAAACGCCGCGAGTTGATCGATGTGAAAAACACGGCTGACAGCCTTGTATACCAAACCGAGAAAGCGTTGCGCGACCTGGGCGACAAAGTCCCCTCTGCCGAACGCAGCGAGATCGAAAGCAAGATCGGCGATCTCAAATCTGCCGCACAAGGCGAGGATGTTTCCCGCATTCAGAAAGCATCCGAAGCAGTTCAACAGGCTTTCCATGCATTGAGCCAGCAGTTATATGCACAGGGACAAGCGCAGCCCGAAGGCGGCCCGTCCACATCAGATGATGGCGATGTAATTGAAGGCGAAGTGAAAGAATAATAAATAATAAATTAGACCCTAAAGGTTTTTGAAACCTTTAGGGTCTTTTTGTTATATAATCTTTCGCATGGAAAGAATTAGAAAAATAAACAAATATTGGTTAATTCCACTGGCGCTTTTGCTTGCCATCGGAATTTACAATCTCCCCCCGGTTCATGATCGCTTGTCAACTCGTGTAGAGCTCCTGCGCACAAGGATCGTCTACTTCTTCAACCCGCCTAATGAAGCCGTCTTCGAACCGAGCGGGCAGAATCCTCTCACCATTGAAACCGCCATTGCCACAGCCCGCGCCGAATATTTATTGACAATGACACCTCAAGCGACAACATCCATATCGGGGACTGCTACACCGAAGGCTGGCCCTAGCCTCACGCCCACGATCACATCCACGCCCTTGCCTGCTTCGGTTATCCTGCCGGGCGTTAAATACGTTGACCAGCACAACCGTTGGAATTACTGCGGCCCCGCCAATTTAACAATGGCGCTTAACTTTTGGGGCTGGAAGGGAAATCGTGACGATGTTGCCAAAGTGGTCAAACCCGGTTCAGGTGACCCAAGCAAGGATTTTATTCAACAAGGCCTGCCTGATAAGAATGTAATGCCTTATGAGCTTGTGGACTTCGTCAACGAGAATACGGAATATCGCGCCCTCTCCCGTTACGGCGGCGATGAAGCGCTTGTCAAGAGATTGATCGCCGCAGGCTTCCCAGTCGTGGTGGAGAAAGGCTATTACGAACGCGACTATGCTGGAAAAGTGGACTGGCTTGGGCATTACCTTTTCACCACAGGCTATGACGATGCGCGCGGCGGATTCATCGTACAGGATGCCTATCTCAAACCGGGCAAGGATCTTTTGAGTAAATTTAAAGATTATCAGGATGGCTGGCGTTCCTTCAATTATCTTTTCATGGTTATTTA
Organism: Candidatus Villigracilis sp.; assembly: GCF_057083605.1. Taxonomy (NCBI): domain Bacteria; kingdom Bacillati; phylum Chloroflexota; class Anaerolineae; order Anaerolineales; family Candidatus Villigracilaceae; genus Candidatus Villigracilis; species Candidatus Villigracilis sp. The sequence continues at coordinate 19,426 of NZ_JBXMTI010000069.1, forward strand.
TCCCGCAGGCCGTGAAGCAGAAGTACTGAAATTGCTCGGGCCCTGGGCTGATGAAAATTGGGCATCACAACACGCGCTTGATCTGGCTGAAAATGAAATCGAGACCCTGAGCGGCAATGACTTATTCTTTGCATGGTTTAACAAAGGCACAAGCCATGTGGCATTGCAACAATATGTGGATGCTGGCACGGCCTATGACCAGGCGTTCCGTTCCTATGCATCCTGGAACATAGACCTTGGGAATCGTCCATTCCGCATGATGTGGTATCAAACTGGCCCATACTTTGCCTACTATTACTCAGCCCGTTATCAGGATGTGATCAACCTGGCGAACACCACTTTGAATGACACGATCTCTACACCAACGCTTGAAGAGTCTCTGCTCTGGCGCGGACGTGCCTACTATCAGGCAGGCAACACCCAGGCCGCAGTGGATGATTACCGCGCAGCGTTGAGAGTCCACGTAAACTGGGGGCCTGCGGTGCAAGCACTTCAGGATTTAGGGTTACAACCTTAGTTAGTTGGATAGTTGAGTAGTTCAGTAGTTGAATAATTGAGTATTATTGAAAAAGGATGATATCTTCATGGCAAAGATTGAACGGTTTGAAGATTTGCAAAGTTGGCAAAAGGCTCGTCAACTCACGAACTTAATTTACGATCTGACTCTGCTTCCAAAATTTTCAAAGGACTTTCGTCTGATTGGTCAGATTCAAGACGCGGCTGGTTCAGTCATGCACAATATCGCTGAGGGGTTTGATGCTGGGACAAACCCTGAATTCATTCGCTTTCTCAAGATGGCAAGACGCTCTGCCAGCGAAGTACAATCAGAGTTATATTTGGCCCTTGATCGAAAATACATCAGTCAGGATGAATTGGTTAAAGCGTACAACTTCGCAACCGAATCCAAACGCCTTATCAATGGCATGATTGGATACTTACGAAAATCTAAACTACCAACCTAACACAACTATCCAACTACTAAACTATTCAACTATGAAACTACTTCACTTCGCTGACGCCCACATAGACATGGCTAACTACGGCAGGCATGACCCTGAAACGGGATTGCCCGTCCGTGTGTTGGACTTTCTTAAGTCCCTCGATACGATCGTGGATGCCGCAATCTCCCAAAAAGTGGACATGGTCATCTTTGCGGGGGATGCCTACAGAGACCGCTCCCCAGTCCCAACTTTCCAGCGCGAGTGGGGCAAACGCATGATGCGGCTGTCACTGGCGAAGATCCCAACTTTGTTATTGGTTGGCAATCATGATATTTCTCCTGCCTCAGGGCGTGCCCATGCTTTGCAGGAATTCAAAACGTTACAAGTCCCTTTTTTGCGCGTGGTGGATGAACCCTGTTTTCTCAAGCCCGCTGACTTATGGGATCTGCCCGTCCAAGTAATCGGTATGCCCTGGATCGCTCGTTCGGGGTTGATGGCAGTTACAGGCGAGACTAATTCAACAGAAGCATTTTCACGTATTGAGGCAAATATCGGGGATTTGATTGAAAGATGGGTTGAAGAAGCTGACCCATCCCTGCCAATTATTCTCACAGCACATGCATCCATTGAAGGTGCAAAGTTTGGTGGCGAAAGACTCGTGATGCTTGGTAATGATCTCGTGCTTTCAGGCAGTTTGGTGAAGAATCAAAAATTTAGTTATGTGGCAATGGGTCATATTCACAAACCGCAGGATGTAAATGAAGGTTATCAGCCGCCAGTCGTTTACCCTGGCTCCATCGAGCGCGTGGATTTTGGCGAAGCGAAGGAAGAGCGCTTCTTCGTAATTGTGGATGTAGCGCACGGAGATACCAAGGTGGAGTGGGTCCAACTTACAGCGGTGAGAAAGTTCATAGATTGCCGAACAGTTCTAAAGTCCAGCGAGAACGTGACCGAGGCTCTTAAAGACGCATTGCCCAATCCGAGGGAAATGCTTGAGGCGATTGTGAGACTTTCGGTGGAATATCCAAGAGAATGGGATTCGTTGATCGATGAATCTGCCCTGCGAAAACATACCGAGGGTACGTTTGAATTTCATCTTGTTAAAAAACCGCAGATCAAATCGCGAGTACGAATCGCTGAAGGACAGGTGGTCAGCAGTTTGAGCCCGCTGGATTTGTTGGAGCAATATTTCGATGCCGCAAAATTGACCAATTCGGATGAACTAAAGAAACTCGCGCAGGAAATCATTTCGGAAGAGGATTAACTCGCGAACATCCTTCAACCTTCACAACAATCTCTCGCCCGGGAGATTGTTTCGTTTTGATTGACTTCAACATCTTTTTGTTATAAACTTCCGCATCCCCATTTATAAGAGGTCACCATGCCCAAGGAACATTCACGTTATCGCTGGTTTGTTGTCGTTGTGTTCTTCTTCTTTATGCTTTTGCACCAGACCGATAAATTGATGATCGGTTCATTGCAAGTACAGATCAGCAATGATTTCGACATTGACAACACGCAATGGGGATTGGTGAACTCGGGTGCTTTGATCGTGGCAACAATTCTTTACCCAATCTGGGGATATTTATATGACCGCTTCTCGCGCACAAAATTACTTGCCTTCGCTTCATTGATCTGGGGCTCCACCACCTGGTTGAATGCCATTGTAAAAACCTTTGGCGGCTTTCTCACCACACGCGCATCCACCGGCATCGACGATTCATCCTACCCCGGCCTGTATACTTTGATCGCCGATTATTTTGGCCCCAACCTGCGCGGAAAAATTTACGGCATTCTGCAACTTGCACAGCCGCTTGGATATCTGGTTGGCATGATCCTGGCGTTGATCGTCGCACCTGCCATTGGCGGCTGGCGTTCCGTGTTTTACATCACCGGCTCGCTGGGGTTGGTCATCGCTATATTGATTTACTTTGGTGTAAAGGAAATGCCGCGCGGCAAGGCCGAACCCGAATTTGAAGATATGGCCGAAATGCAGACCTTCAAATTCTCATGGGCTGAGGCCAAAGAGATATTCAAAAAGAAAACCATGTGGTTTGTTTTTCTGCAGGGCTTTGCGGGCGTCTTCCCGTGGAACGTGATCACCTTTTTCTTCTTTGCCTATCTTGAAAAAGAACGAGGCTACGATGCCAACGGCATTCTATTCACCATGGCGCCCGTTATACTCATCCTCGCCAGCGGATACTTCGTCGGCGGCGCGCTTGGCGACTTTGCCTTCAAACGCACTAACAAGGGACGCATCATTGTTTCAAGCATTGGCGTTTTGATGGGCGCACTCTTCATGTATCTGGCAATCACCACGCCCATCGAAGCGAAGACTCAATTCTTTATCTTCATGTGTCTCACCGCCATCTTCATGCCGCTGTCCTCTGCCAACGTTATCGCAACCGTATACGACATCACCGTGCCAGAAGTCCGCTCAACAGCACAGGCCTCGGAATACTTTATTGAAAATGCAGGTGCGGCCTTTGCACCCATTATCACCGGCATCATCGCCGACGCGTTTGACCTGAAAACCGCCATCTTGCTCATCTGCACCGTAGCCTGGATATTATGTTTCTTCTTCTACCTCGGCGCAATTTTCACCATCGATAAAGATACAAAAGACCTGAGAGCACAAATGGCGGAACGCGCAAAATCAATGTGACCCCGTAGGGGCACAGCGAAATCTGGGTAAACTATCTCTGTCAACAACATCGCTGTGCCCCAACATTTTCGATGCACATCATCCAACTCGATCTCAATAACAAAAGGCAAATGGATGATTTCCTCCGTTTGCCTTTTTCCATTTACAAGGATATTCCTCAATGGGTGCCGCCCCTGCAAATGGACGAACGCCTCAGACTTAACCGAAAGCGGTTCCCATACTATAAACATTCCCAAGCTGAATATTTTCTCGCTTACAAGCAAAATAGTCCCGTAGACAAAGAGACTCCCCCAATTGGCCGCCTCGCGGTTTTGGATAATCGTCACTATAACGAATTCAACAATGAGTCCACTGCATTCTTTTATCTCTTTGAATGTGAAAATAATCTAGAAGCTGCAACGGGCTTATTCACCGCTGCCTTTGATTGGGCACGCTCCCGTGGGTTGACGAAGATCATTGGCCCAAAGGGATACACTCCAATGGACGGCTTCGGCCTCTTGGTCAAAGGTTTCAAGCATCGCCCCGCATTTGGGCTTCCCTACAACCCAGCTTATTATGTGGATTTGATAGAAGCGCAAGGCTTTGAAAATTACAGCGAAGCTGTCTCTGGTTATCTCGGCACGAACATACAATTCCCAGAGCGCATTCATGAACTTGCAAATCGCATCGCCCACCGCCGCGGACTTCACATCGCACGCTACAAAACTCGTGCAGACCTGTGCGCCCTTATTCCACAAATTAAACAGCTTTACAACAATTCCCTGGGCGGCACATCGGGCAACACTCCGCTGACAGATGAAGAAGTGGACTCGCTCGCGAATCAACTTCTCTGGTTCGCCGATCCGAAATTAATCAAGATCGTCATGAAAAATGATGAACCCGTCGGCTTTCTGTTTGCCTATCCAGATATCTCTGCTGCGCTGCAAAAAACTCGCGGACGCTTATTCCCCCTCGGCTGGCTGACTCTTCTACGCGAGCTCAAGCACACAGACTGGCTTAACATCAACGGCGCAGGTCTGCTCCCTGAATATCGAGGTTCAGGCGGCACGGCAATTTTATACAGTGAAATCTTCAAATCCGTGCGCGAGTCTGGTCAGTTCAAACATGCCGAAGTTGTGCAGATCGGCGTGGAGAATGAAGCCATGCAAAGAGACATGGAAAATTTCGGGATCGATTTTTATAAGAAACACAGGGTCTATCAACGGGACATTACTTGAAGAAAACAGAACTGACTTCCAGCTTATTAACGGAAGTTCTATGGTTCTTCAAAAAGCCAAAGCCCGCTTTCCGCAACCTTGAATAGGCGAGTGGCATTTTGCGAACTGGGACCATATCCGCCTTCCACCCAGAGTCCAGCATCGATTGCGAGCTGTGTCAAATCATGAGGAGTTGATCCCCACTGGAAATAGACCAACACCGCTTGGGGATCGTCAAACTCTTTTGATGCCAACAGCGCAATCTCTCCATCGGACGGGCTCATCTCGCCCAGCGTGGCATCGGTGGCAACTACATTCTCATGTCCAACTCCATCCCCGACCGCGATGCGCACTGTCTCTCCTGCCTCTACAACCACATCCGGCAATTCGAAACACTCAAAACCCTGACACAAGTACAGACCGTCCAAGCTGGCCGGCACATCGGTAAAGTTGGTGAGCGCTACAAAGCCGCTTGGCCCGAGTCCCACTTCGTTGATGGCGAAGTATGTGCCACTAGCGGAAGTGACCTTGGCCGGACCCGGCTCCGGGGACGTAGGTGTAGCGATTGAATCTATGCCTAGTTTGTCACTCTTACAGGCGGCTGTAATCAGCAGGATCAAAACGAGTGAGAAGAAAAAGGATTTGGTTTTCATAAGACTTTGGGTAAGTTCCTTCTATAATTTCTTCGAGCAACAAGAGAGGCGGTGGGGTTTGACCCTACCGCCTTATTCAAGCTAGTCCAAGCCGCAAGAAACATGCCAGCGAGGAAAGAACTATGGGAGCGGCCAGATAGTTGCCTGGTTCTGCCGGGTACTTCCAGCCGCTCACCAGACTGTGGAGGATGTCAGGTGCCGTTATGACTGGCTACCGGTCATACCACATTACGCTACCCTCTTTAGCTCGAAGGACACGATGAGTGGTCCAGGTTGTTCGCTGCATCGAAGAGGTTGATCAGATCGTCCAGGTCCTGGTTCACGATTGCATCATGCACATCTTGCAAAACTTGGTCCGCATCGTACGGATAGTCAACGGATACTGAGTTCAACAGTGCGGCCGTACCTTGGCGTGCCAGGGCATCGAAGTTACCGCCACCCAGCTCAATTGCTCCGAGCAGGGTGAGGCCCGGGTCAAGGCCGACAGCTGTCATCTCCGCTTCGGTCAGGTTGAACGCATCCCTGAATAATGCATCATGGGTTCCGTCGAAGCCTGCGGGCGCTACCCCACCGTACCAGTAATCTGCAACTGCAGTTGTGACGGCTGTTGCCAGCGCATCACTTGGATCGTCGTAGGCACCAAGGCCCTGGTTCTTCCACCAGCCTGGCGTGCAACCCTGAACAGGGAAGGTAACTGAGTGATCGTCGTCATCTGTGATGTCGTTTGTGAATCCTTCAGGGTTGTAATGTACGGTCACGACATTCACCAACGGATTTGGAGCATCAGCCGGGACGAGATAGTCAGCCGTGAAGTTGCATGAGCCGCCGGCAGCGAGGATATCGCAGCCTGCTGCCGAGGCAATGGCTGTCAAGTCGCCGATTACATCATCCGTCACACTGACCAGGATCAAGTCTGGGCTGTCAGCCGAGCTAAGGTTGTTGATGGTGAAGTCGTAGGTGATCGTTGCTCCCTTGACGGAGGTGGCGGGACCGGTCTTGATGACTTCAACGCCTGGTTGGAATAACTCTGTGGTATGGCTGTCGCTAGCCTCCAGCACGTTGGGGAAACCTTCCGGCGAGCAAGTGAGAGTAACCGTGTTTACTAATGGATCGGGATCGCTTTCCAGGACCGTGCGAGATGGAGTGAGTACGGTGTCACCCAGTGGCAACACGCCACTAAACACGGTGCCTAAGAGCGAGTCACTTGCCGTGCAGTTCATAGCCGGGGTGTCATCGGAACTGTTGTTGGAGAGTGTGATAGTGTAGTTCACATCATCGCCAATCTTGCCCAGTTCGTCCCCTGTCTTATCCGCCGCGACTGCCGGCTGGAAGAGGTTAACTGTCCAGAAATCGGACGCTGTGAGCGTGTTGCCGAAACCATCCACATTACAGGTCACACTCGCCGTATTCACATACGGATCGGGTGTGGCTGGCATGACCTGAGGTTGCTGGGTTACATCGCTCTCACCTGAAGCAAGATTTACATTCTTGTCGATCCCCAATGTTGGGTCCGAAATGTTGCAGGTCAGGTTCGGGGTGTCCGCTGAACTGGTGTTGTTCAATGTCAGAGTGTAGTTGACAGTGTCGCCTTCCTTGGACAGGCTGGCGTCGCCTGACTTGTCAAACGTAACCGCCGGCTGGAATAGATTGACCGAGTGACTGTCAGTCGCCTCCAGCACGTTGGGGAAGCCTTCCGGTGAACAGGTCAAGGTGACCGTATTATCCAGCGGATCGGGATCCCCTGCCTCCACCGTC
>NZ_JBXMTI010000070.1:0-51213 GCF_057083605.1 Candidatus Villigracilis sp.
GCTGTGCCGGTTGACAATTCCCTGCTGCCAGGCATACACGGCCACCTGGGTGCGGTCTGCCAGGTGTAATTTGCTGAGGATATTGCTTACATGGCCCTTCACTGTATTTTCACTGATGACAAGCTTCTCGGCGATCTGGCTGTTGGTAAGCCCGTTTGCGATCAGCTTTAATACATCAGTCTCACGGTCAGTCAACTCCGTAAAAAGCGGCTGCTCCTCGCTGTTCTCGTTGCGAATGTTTTGCAAAACACGAGCAGCCACTCGCGGATGCAGAGTCACTTCACCTTGTACGGCGCGGTGCAGCACATCCACCAGTTTTTCCATTTTCATATCTTTTAGAATATATGAAATTGCGCCTGCTTTCAGCGCGGGAAAAATATGTACATCCTCATGATAGGAGGTAAGCACCACCACCTGCGAACGCGGGCTGACTTGCTTTACACGGCGCGTGGTTTCGATGCCGTCCATGCCTGGCATGATCAAATCCAGCAAGACAATGTCTGGGATCAATTCAGCGACCAGGCTCAGAGTCTCCTCGCCTGATGATGCCTCCCCAACCACTTGAAAATCTGGGATCGTTTCGAGGTATGAACGTATCCCATTGCGAACTACTTCGTGATCATCTGCGATCAGTATGCTTGTACGATGATGCTTCATAATTTGATTCTCCTGCATTAACCTTTGAGGGGTATTTGTACGATCAAGCGCGTTCCCTGCCCGGGCGCGCTTTGTATTTGAACGGTTCCGCGAATACTGCTGATGCGCTCACGCATGGAGCGGAAGCCCATGCCTTTTGCTTTTTGATTTATGTCGAACCCGTGGCCGTCATCCGCGATCACGACCTGTAATGAATCAGTATTATAAGCCAGAGAGATGTCTACCCGTTTGGCCCGGCTGTGACGTGAGACATTGGCAAGCCCCTCTTGTATGAAACGATAAACAGCCTGCTCGATATCAAGCGGAAGTTTACGTTCTTTCTGGACCGTGAGGCTGACCGTTGCGTCGTTGCGATTTTCCCACTCGAAGATATATTCTCTCAGCGTGGTGGGCAGTCCTTTTTCCTGTAACGCAATTGGATATATCTCCTGGATCAGGAAGGTCAGCTCCTGTATAACTTCATATACGAGAGTCTCTGCTTCGGTGAGATGTGGTTTCACCTCTTCTGGTTTGGTTGAGATGATGCCGTTGGCTGTTCCCAACTGTGCCAGCGCCGCAAAAGCCTTTTGTTTGGCACTATCATGCAGGTCACGGGCGAGGCGGTTGCGTTCCTCCATCACGGCCAGATCCTTGGTCTGTTCAAAGAGTTCCATGTTTGCAATCGCCAGGGAAGCGCGGTTTACCAACGCGGTAAACAAGCGGATCGAATCTTCGTGGAGTGCATTGGGGCGGGTATAGGCCACATTGAAGATTGCAACTACTTTTCCATCCACCACAATCGGAAAGTGAGCATAAGATTGGATGCCTTCGTTGCGCATGACGGTTTGCAGGTCGCCGCGCAGAGTACCTAATTTTAAGTCAGAAATGATGACAGGTTCACCAGTTTTCATGGCGATGCCCACCATCCCCTCGCCATCCTCAAAATTAAGCGCATACAAAGTATCCTGCCGAAAGCCCTGGCTGACTCGCGGTAATATTTTTTTCTTTTCCTCATTCCATACAAAGACCACGCTTCGGTCCGCTTTGAGCATGGAGACGGAAACGTCCACCAGTGTTTGAAAGACCTGGATCAAGGTCACATTTCGTATGATCTGTTCATCTGCCTGATACAAGGCTTCGATATCGCGCGTGCGTTTTTCAAGGTCTGATGTGCGTCTTTGCACGAGATTTTCAAGCTGACGGTTACGGTGTTCAATACTTTTGACTCGCCAGCGATACCCAGCCGCGATGGCACTGCCAAGCAGGAATATCGAGAGCCCGCGGAACCACCAGGTTTGCCAGAGCGGCGGGACGACATTGATCTTTATCGCATGGCCTTTTTCATTCCACACACCATCACTGTTTGAGCCACGTAATTTCAACGTATAAGTACCGCCAGGCAGATTGGTATAACGACTGTTGTGTTTTGTACCAATATTGTTCCAACTGCTGTCAAAGTTTTCCAGCATGTACGCATATTGATTCTTGTTGGGCTGGCTGTAGGAAAGCGCGGCAAACTCGAATTCAAACGAATTATTCGGCCATTGCAGTGTCAGCTCTTCCAGAGCTTCCACCCGCACCCTGGTCGGTATTGGGTCGCCGTTCTGTGTCAGCGAGGTTAACACGATGGGAGGAATGTAGGTATCGGTTGAAATGGTGAGCGGATCGAATAAATTTATTCCATTGATGCCGCCAAAATACATTTCACCATAAGGTGTAACGGCGTTAGCATTGGAGTTAAATTCGTTACTTTGCAGGCCGTCACTGACGGTGTAGTTGCGGAATTCGTTTGTAAAAGGATTGAAGCGTGACAATCCATAATTGGTACTCAGCCATAAATTATTCTCGTGGTCTTCGAGAATGCCGTTTATAACATTATTAGGCAGGCCATCCTTCTCGGTGAAAGATGTAAACGAGTCGGTCATAAAGTCGTAGCGGCTTAAACCGCCGCCAGCCGTGCCGATCCATAAGGTGCCGCTCTTGCTTTCATAGATGGAAAGAATCGAATCGTTGCTGATGCTTTTTAGGTCGCCGCGGCGGTTTTGGTAGCGGGTGAAATTTTCAGCCTCAACCTCCAGGCGATTCAAGCCGCCATCCATGGTGCCGATCCACAAATCACCTTGCAGGTCTTCTTCAATCGCAACAACATGTGAGTCACTTAGACTATCGGGATTTATGGAGCTGGACTGATAATTGGTAAAGGTTTCTGTGGTTGTGTCAAATTTATCGAGTCCGCCGCTCGTTCCAAGCCAGAGATTTCCTTTACGGTCTTCGTAAATGGTGTAAACGGGCAACCCAGACAGGCTGGCGTTCTCTTCATTTGGGAAAAAATGTTTTGCGATGCCTGTGTCGGGGTCGAATAAATTCAAAGCATTTTCGGTGCCAACCCAAAGATTCCCATGACGGTCTACAAGAATGGAATAGATCTGGTCGCTGCTCAAGCTTTGAGGGTCCGATGGATCATGGTGGTATTGTTTGAATTCACCGGAGGATGGGGTGAAGCGATTTAATCCGCTATCCAAAGTGCCGATCCATACGGTGCTGTTTGGCTCCACAAAAATGGCTGAGATCAAATTTCCGCTTAAGCTGGTTGGGTTGGATGGGTCGCCGCGATAGTACGCAAATTCATCCTGCCTGCGGTTGTATTTGTTCAAGCCGCCGCCGTTCGTGCCGATCCACATCACATTGCCGCGATCTTCAAATATGGAAAGGATAAGATTATTGCTGACACTATTCGGGTTGGCAGCTTCATGGCGGTAGTGGATGAATTGGTCAAGCTCCGCGTTGTAAATATCCAATCCATTATTGGTGGCGATCCATAAGACGCCATTGTGGTCAATAAACAAGTGCGTAAGGTTGTTGCTTGAAATAGTTGTGGGATCACTGGCGATTTGCTTATACCGCGCAAAGGTTTGAGTATTGGCCTTGAAGCGGTTCAATCCATTTTGGGTGGCGATCCACAGGCTTCCGTTCAGGTCTTCCTTGATGGCTGTAATGTTGTTGTCACTCAGGCTGTTTGGGTTTTTGCTTGTAACAAACGCCTTGACCGAGTTGGTAGTTTCATTGAACTGATATAAGCCATTATCGCTGATTCCGAACCAGAGCAGGCCAGTTGAATCCTGATAGATGGCGGTGACAGGATTTTTCAACCCATCTTCGTTCCCAAGAAAATGGATAAAGGTTTCATTGGCAGGGTTATAGCGGTCCAGGTCTGAGTCTGTGCCAACCCATAGTGTTTTTGAACTATCGACAAAGAGCGTGTTGACGCGGTTATCGCTCAGGGAAGTTTCGTCGGTGGAATCATGCTTGAAAACAGTGAACAGGCCCGAGCGCGGATCGAAGCGATTGAGTCCGCCTTGACGAGTCCCAATCCATATATATCCTTCCCGATCTTCCACGATGGATGTGATCCAGCGGTTGCTGAGGCTGTTGTCGTTTTCCGCTTCAGGCTTGTAGACTTTGAAACTGTATCCGTCATATCGGTTTAATCCATCCTCTGTGCCGATCCATAGAAACCCTTTGCTGTCTTGAAAAATAACATTTACCACACTCTGCGAGAGACCCTGTTCGAGGCTGATATGTTCAAAGCGAATGGAGCGGTTGAAGTTGGGGGTGGAGACGGGTGCAATGGTGTCACTGGGCGCGGGAATTACAGGCGCGGCAGGCGTGTTTGGAGGTGTGCTGCCAGCACAAGCAGCGAGAAAATATGCTAACAGAATTAGGATTAAATTTCGAAACTGACGGTTCATGCCCGTTAAGTATAGTGCAAGTTAGCCAGGCTTTGCCAAATCTGTGCGAAAAATTTCCCCCTCTGCGGAGGGGTTTTTTATTCAAAAGAGGACGGTTGATTTTTGAGTTAATGGATGGCTGAGAACCATTCAATTAGATGGAGAAAGACAGCTTTGCAGACGCATGACACTTTTGCTTATGGTCTGTATGATGGTGCTACGAACATGCGGAATGAATTTCTCCTCCCAAGAATTAAGCCGCGTTTGTATGCTGAGGCGGAATGTCGGTCTCTTATGAACTGACTTTCCGCCTCCCCCTTTATCAATATCAATAATGGATCGCAAGGAGGTGCTTGATTATCAATGCCCAAATACGCTTCTTGATTTTATTTGATTTCAAAAGGAGATAAGAGAATGAAACAAAATAAACTTTACGCTGTACTAAGCCTGCTGGTCGTGCTGGGCATGATCTTGGCGGCTTGTGCGCCCGCCACGCCTGCGGCCACAGAAGAGCCTGCCCAGACCGAAGCCCCATCGGCCACTGAAGCTCCGGGGGCAACGGAAGAACCTGCTGCTTCCACTGAGCGCCACGGCGGCTGGCTGGATGAGATCGATGTCTCTGTCGTCGCCGCTGACTCTGCAATCTCGCAACTACAAGCTGGCACGATTGATTTCTTTTCGTTTAACCTGGCTTCGGATGTGTACCCCACCATCAAGGAATCAGGCCTTTCAAGCACCCAGTCTCTTGGTGGTTATTATGGCATCAGCCTCAACCCTGCCGTCTTCACGGATACGAGCGTTTTGAATCCGTTTTCGAACCGCAAGATTCGTGAAGCATTGAATTGGTTGATTGACCGCAACTATATTAATCAGGAGATTTTTGCAGGCGGCTCGCTGCCTAAACTGCTGCCTGTCACCACCCAACTGGTTGAGTATACCAACCTGATAGATACCGCCCGCGCGTTGGAATCCAAATATGCCTATGATCTCGAAAAGGCGAAGGAAGTCATCGATGCGGAAATGCCAGGCATGGGCGCAGAACTTGGCGCAGATGGCAAGTGGCAATTTAACGGCGCCCCCGTTTCCTTAACCTTCCTGATCCGCTCTGACGGTGATGGTACACGTCAGCCAATTGGCGACTATGTATCCAACCAATTGGAAAGCATTGGCTTCACGGTTGACCGTCAGTATAAGACCTCCTCTGAAGCCTTCCCGATCTGGTTGGGAACCACCGCCGCTGATGGGCAGTGGCATATGTACACTGCTGGATATATTTCTTCCGGTCTTGGTTCGTTGCGTGATGAGAGCGGAAATATTCAGCAAAGTTATTTGAACACAAGTATTCAAGCCGGTGAACCTTACATCTCGAATGTATCGGACCCTGAGTTCCAACAACTTGGCGATGACCTGGCGCAGGGGAATTACTCCTCCAGGGAAGAGCGCGATGCGATGATGGCAAGAGCGCTTGAACTTTCGCTCGAAGATTCTCTCTTTGTGTGGGTGATCGATCAGCAGGTGTACGCTCCGTACAACAATAATGTTCAGGTATCTTACGATCTTGCGACTGGGCCTGAATCCACGAATGTGGGCCCATATAACCTGCGCTTTGTGGGGCAGGAGGGCGGCACCATGAAGGTCGGCACGAACGATCTCTTCACCCAGCCGTGGAATAGCATTGGCGGAAGCAACTGGGTCTGGGACGCGGGAGTGATGCGCGCCACAACCATGGGCACTTCCAATCGCGGCGGTGGCGGCGGCTTGATGGCTGACCCGTATACAGGGCTGGCCTACCCCCAGCGTATTGCGAGCGCTGAATTAACTTATAAAGAAGGCTTGCCCATCGTTCAGAATCTGGATTGGCTGACCGTAAACGCAGTGCCGCAAATTGATGTCCCTGAAGATGCATGGGTTGATTGGGATGCAACGGAACAACGCTTCGTCACCGCTGCGGAAAAATACCCGGATGGTCTGACCGCTAATGTCAAGAGTGTTGTGATCTATCCCTCTGACTTGTACGAGACCGTTAAATGGCATGATGGCAGCCCCATATCGGCTGGTGATTTCGTCATGACCATGATTCAGGGCTTTGACCCCGGCAAACCAGAGAGCCCCATTTATGATGAATCTCTGGCCTTGAGCATCGACGCCGGCCTGGTAGCTTTCAAAGGGTACCGAATCACCTCCACCGATCCGCTGACCATTGAAGCCTATACAGATGCCTACGTTTCAGATGCAGAACTAAACATTACACCCTTATGGCCGCAATCTCCCTTCGGCCTCTCTGGTGAGAATGGTTGGCCGATCCTCGCGATTTCCAATTTAGCCGAAGCGGCTGGCGAACTCGCTTACACACAAGATAAGGCTGATAACGCTGAGATCGAAAACACCAGTTGGGTTGGCGGACCAAGCCTCGAGATCCTTGTTAAATATTTGGATCAAGCCGCGAGCGAATCTTATATCCCCTATGAGCCGACACTTGGTGAATTCATCACCCAGGAAGAAGTAGACCTGCGCTATGCTAACTTAAAGCAATGGTATGAAGATCATGGTCATTTCTGGGTGGGGACTGGGCCTTACTATCTCGATCAAGTTTTCACCACCGAGAAATCCCTGGTGCTGAAGAATAACGAGGACTTCGTTGACCTTGCTGACCGTTGGGCCGAATTCAGCGAACCAAAGATTGCGACCACAGTTCTCGATGGGCCCGGGCAGGTAAAGGCGGGTGATGAAGCGGTCTTTGATGTGACTGTATCCTTCAAGGATGAGCCTTATCTGCAATCCGATGTTCGAGCGGTGAAATACATCCTGTACGATGCCACAGGCGCTGTTGTAACTGTTGGTGACGCCACAACCATCGCCGATGGACAGTATGAGGTAACTCTCGACCCCAGCGTAACCTCAAAATTGCCAACAGGCTCGGCCAGAATTGAAGTTGCAGTTGTGCCTATCCCCGTGGCTATTCCATCGTTCACATCACTGGATTTCGTAGCCGTTCCATAAAGTAAGCTCGAGTAATAACAAGGCAGGGGTGGGTTTCTACTTCCTACCCCTGCCTCCAGAGTGTCTCCCTGAGCGGAGCGAAGGGTCTCTGCGACCGAAGTAGAGACTCTTCGCTCCCTCAGAGCGACACGGTATTTTAGATAACCGTAGATTGTGAGGAAGTCATGGCAGTAGTTACCAACACACTGACAGAGAATGTAGTTGTGAAAAAATCAATACACAACAGCACCTTTATGCGCGTATCGCGCTATGCTACCGTGCGGTTATTTACTTTATTTGTCACAGTTGTGATCGGTATTTATTTAACCATCATGATAGCCAACATGGGCGGGTTCGTAGACCAGATCATAAAAGGTGAGATCAGAGACCACGTTACACAATCTTTTATGGCGGATGCAGCCTACAGACAAATGGACCCTGAAGTGCGTAAAAATTTGATGCAGGAACAGATTGCCCAGGAAGAGGAACGGCGCGGCCTGAATACACCGATTGCCATCCGTAATTTCAAATATCTATCCAACGCGTTGACTTTGAATTTAGGCCGCGCGATCAACCTCACAAGCGATAGCGGCTCCAAACAGGTGCGCCTCATCATCCTTGAAAGGCTGCCCGCCACTTTGTTATTAATGGGCACGTCGCAGTTATTCCTTTTCTTTTCAAGCATATTCATTGCGCTTTCGCTTTCACGTTCCTATGGAAGTTTTTGGGATAAGCTGGTGATTGCGCTTTCCCCCACATCGGCTGTACCGCCCTGGTTCTATGGCATCTTCCTCATCCTGATCTTTGCGGCAGCATTAAAGATACTTCCCTTCGGTGGCATGGTGGATTCCCCTCCCCCCGCAAATACATTTGATTACGCGGTCAGCGTATTGACTCATTTGATCTTGCCGGGCGTTTCGCTTGTGCTGAGTTCATTTTTCATCAGCGTTTACAACTATCGCACTTTTTTCCTGATCTACTCGAGCGAAGATTATGTGGATATGGCCAAGGCAAAGGGCCTGCCGGCCAGCAGTATCGAGCGGACATACATTCTGCGCCCCACCCTGCCGAATATCATTACAAATTTTTCCCTGCTCATCATTGGCTTGTGGACAGGCGCTCTATTCACAGAAACAGTTTTTCTATGGCCCGGGCTGGGCAGAACGCTTTTCCAAGCCATCGGCCAATATGACATCCCCATCATCGTTGGCTCGACCATCATTTACGCATACCTGCTGGCCCTCACCGTCTTCCTGCTTGATTTTGTTTACGTGCTGGTTGACCCGAGAGTAAAAATAGGCAACTAAATCCATGAATACTTCGCGGAATTCATTTCAGAAACTACTTCAATATCCCTCGGCAATTGCGGGTTTGTTTGTGGTGCTTGTGCTGGTGACTGTTGCCGCATATACGATGATCACCATTCCCTATGCCGAAGCCATACGACTGTGGCGTGGTGGGGAGGATGTGTGGTATCAGAACCCCAGATTTGCCTCGCCCGCCTGGGTCAATTATTTTTCCAGCAAAAAGTACTCCGAATCTTTTGCAGTGAGCACGGTCGATGGAAAGATCGTAAAAAAAGTGACACCAGGCAACGGTGGCACTTCTACGGTTGAAATGACCTATCCATTTGATTTTTCCTATGATGAATATCCACAGGAGATGCTTTTTTATTTCACATCCACCTTTGATGAAAAGCAGCCCTTTGTTTCGATCGAGTTATTGACACCGGATGATAGAAAGATCAGGATTGCCAATTTTGCCATTGGAAAAGAATTCACGTACCGCTTCTCTCAGGACGAGAAACTGCGTGCCAAACTACGGGCAGAGGATGTCATCCCGGCCTTGTTCACCCTGCCCGATAGTAATGCTCCGTTAAAAGGTATCTATCAAATCTTAATCACCGGCGCCACCTTCGAACCCGATTCAGATATCAATATGGAATTTGTCCTTCATGGGCAGGTCTTTGGCCTGGCTGGCACAGATCATTCGCGCCGTGACCTGACACTGCCTTTATTATGGGGTGTACCCATAGCCCTGGCCTTTGGTTTAATCGCTTCCGTAGGCACATCCATCCTTACCATGATCATCGCTGCAATTGGAGCATGGTACGCAGGCTGGGTGGATGAATTGATTCAGCGTATTACAGAGATCAATCTCGTCCTGCCCTTCCTTGCCATCTTGATCATGATTGGCACGTTTTACTCCCGCAGCATCTGGGTGATTCTCGGTGCAACGATTCTGTTGAATATATTTACCGGGGCCATCAAAGGATATCGCGCTATTTTTATGCAGGTGAAAGAATCCATGTATATTGAGGCCGCGCGGGCCTACGGTGCAAGTAGTCCGCGCATTATCTTCCTTTACCTGATCCCACGCATGATCCCATTACTAATTCCAAGCCTGGTTCAGTCGATTCCAGCCTTCGTTTTCCTCGAGGCCTCGCTGGCTGTGATCGGTTTGGGTGACCCCGTCCTGCCCACCTGGGGCAAGATCATTCAGGATGCCAACTCCAACGGCGCGCTTTATAAAGGCTATTACTACTGGGTATTGGAACCCGCTGTCTTATTGATGATCACCGGGCTGGGCTTTGCAGTCCTTGGGTTTGCATTGGATCGCATCTTTAATCCGAGATTGAGGAACGTATGACGATACTATCGGAGAAACTGCTTAATATCGAAAATCTGGTTCTGCATTTCAAGACATCCAACGGCTCAGTGCAGGCAGTGGATGGCGTGGACTTTGAATTGGGAACAAACCGCGCTGTGGTGATTCTGGGCGAATCGGGTTGTGGAAAAACATCACTTTCAAAAGCCTTGCTGCGCCTGCTCCCACGCAACGTGGATAAATACTCAGGTAAGGTATTTCTGCAAGGCCGGGATGTGATGACTCTCAACGACGAGGAATATCGCCAGAATGTGCGCTGGGTTGGGATGTCGCTTGTACCGCAGGCTGCCATGAATGCTCTCAACCCCGTTCTCAAGGTAGGTGACCAGGTTGCCGAGCCTGCTATGATCCATTTGGGGTTGAGCAAAGTACAGGCCTTTGGCTTGGTCTATAAAATGTTCCAGCATGTGGGCGTCCCTGCTGATTTTGTGGAACGCTATCCGTTTGAGTTGAGCGGCGGGATGCGTCAACGTGTGGCGTTGGCAATGGCCCTCGTGACCTCGCCCAGCCTCATCGTCCTGGATGAACCGACCTCAGCTTTGGATCTGCTGACGCAGGCGAACATCATGAACGTGCTCAAACGCATCAAGCATGAACTGGGCACATCTTTCATCTTGATCACGCACGATATTGCCACCTCCAGCGAATTGGCGGACGAAGTTGCCATCATGTATGCGGGTCAAATCGTGGAGACGGGCGATGCAAAAGATTTCTTTCCCGCGCCTCTGCATCCGTATTCGCAAATGCTCATGTCAAGCGTGCCACGCCTGCGGAGCGAATCAGACCCGATGTTCATTACGGGCCAGCCGCCAAGTTTAATGAACCCGCCAAAAGGATGTCGTTTTGCGGCGCGTTGTCCCTTCCGTTTTGAGAAGTGCAGCGAAGAACCACCTGTATTCCAAAAAGGCAAACGCAAAGTCAAATGCTGGCTGCATCAATAAAAACACAAAAGGAATCACCATGCCCTCTGAAGCTCTCTACGATGTACTTTACCTTTTCAAGGATATTCACAAAGTTGTTCTCGAGTTTGCCGAGGGTCTTGATGAAGACCAACTGCACTGGAGGCCGCGAGGCTACAGCACCTCGATTGGATTTCATCTCTGGCACTTGGCGCGCGAATCTGATTTTCTAAAAGCTGTTATTTTGGAACGCACGCCTCAACTTGGTGAGGAGTTCGGTGAGCCGCAAGAGATTTGGGTGATGGAGGCCCTGGCGAAAAAGTGGGGCTTTCCCACCGAATTGAACGTTACGGTTGGCACAGGTTTGAGTGATGAAGTGGCTGCGACCCTACCCATTCCGCCGAAACACGAATTGATTAATTATCTGAAACGTTCTTATCTGGCACTGGAGACTTTTATCGAACTATTGGATGAGCGCTATTCCACCTATGCGGGGGTGGATGAAGATCTGGTAAAGAAGCTGCAGAATATTCGCCTGAACCTGCTTGTCTTTCTTTCACATGATTGCCGCCACCTCGGCATGATGGAATGTTTGAAGGGCCTGCAAACAGGCTTTGGCTCTGCAACCGAGCAAAGAAAGAATGGATGATTATGAACACAGATATGATCACAGAACTCAGAAAGGTAAATAACATGGCAGTTGAAATCGATGAACCCCGGGAGACCCTGCTGTCCATTCGTGATCTGCATGTGTGGTATGAGCTGCGCCGATTCGGTTTTGGGCACGCGGGGTATGTCAAAGCGGTGGATGGAATCAGCTTTGACTTAACAGAGGGGGAAACGGTGGCGGTTGTCGGTGAGAGTGGATGCGGCAAATCGAGCCTGATGAAAACCATTCTTGGGCTCAACATCCCGACCAGTGGTGATGTTGTCTTTGATGGGAAAAATCTTAAACATTTAAAACGTCATGAGTTGCGTGATTATCGTTTTGAAGTGGGGTACGTTCAACAAGACCCCTATGGCGCTTTGCCGCCGTTCATGACGATACAGCAGGTTCTGGAAGAACCGCTCATCATCAGTGGTGTGAAAAATAAGATTGAGCGGCTCGAACGGATCCGCAAAGCGATGGATGAAGTAAAGCTTCACCCTGCTGATGATTTCCTGCAAAAATTCCCGCACATGTTGAGCGGCGGCCAGCAGCAACGTGTGGTGATCGCGCGCGCCATGATCCTTGAACCAAAATTAATTGTTGCCGATGAGCCAGTTTCCATGCTGGATGCTTCTGTACGAGTTGAAATTCTTAAACTCCTGAAGGCGCTGCAGGAAAAACATCACCTTTCGGTGATCTATATTACGCACGATCTTTCCACAGTTAAATATTTTTCCGCTCGCATTTTCGTGATGTATGCAGGCAATCTGATCGAAAAGGCGGCAACCCGCAGGCTGCTTGAGAATCCATTGCACCCTTACACCCTTGCTTTGCTTTCTGCCACATCAGACCCCGATGCGCGTAACGCCGATACTTTCAAGGAAGTGCCGCCTGGCGAGCCGCCGAGTTTGGCGAACCCTCCAAAAGGATGTCGTTTTCATCCGCGATGCGCGAGGGCTATTGCTGGTTTGTGCGATGAAAAATTTCCGCCAGACTTTGAACCTGAGCCTGAACATTTCGTTGCCTGCTGGCTTTATCAACCAAAATGAAATCTCCACGCCTCCTCCTCACCCTTGGCCTGCTCATGATGCTGACAGGCATTGTCCTCCCCTTTTTAATGGTGATTAAAATTCTTGAATCCACGTTCTTCATGAACTTTTTTGCGTGGGGACTTTCCTCGCTGGGATTGGCGCTAGGAATGGTCGGCTTTGCGTTAACAAGATGGACGGGTAAATAAATAACAGCCTCAAATGCGAAGCTGTTATTTGTTTTGTAGGTCAGGCTTGCAGCCTGACTCTCTCTGGGCAGAAATTGGCAGGTTACAAACCTGCCCTATTAACACATATGCAAAATTTACTTCGCATCCAGCGCTCGGAAGCGGTGGATAAAATATAACGCCAACCCAAACAGGACGATGGCATTAGCCTGGTGGATCAATGCGATTGTGATGTTGACGTAAGATAGAATGGTCAACACGCCAAGTGTGATCTGCAGGGCAACTATGCCGATCAGCCATTTGAGTCCGTTTTGGATATCAGCGGGGTAGTTTTGCTTTTTGACAATGTAATACACCACAGGGACGAGAATGATCCCAAGCCAGCCAAACCAGCGGTGAATGAATACGATAGTCTGCGGAGATTTAAAGATGTTGACCCATGAAGCGAACAGGTTGGGAGGAATTAACTTTCCTAGCATCAGCGGCCATGTATCTGAAACGTGACCAGCTTTGAGACCCGCGGTGAAACCACCATAAGAGATTTGGATGATGAGAATAATGAATGCAGCAACAGATAGTTTGGAGGGCAGAGACCATTTTGCTTTTTTGGCTGGGTCGGGAAAGCCATATTTATGACCAAAGGCAACCCATAACGCCAGCCCAAACAGTGTGAGAGCCAGGAGCAAATGGATGGTCAGGTTGAAATGACTCACAGACGGGCGGTCTTCAAGGCCGCTGGCTACCATGATCCAGCCTGCGAAAGCCTGGGAGATAAACAGCATTCCCATCACAAAATAGATGCCGAACTCTCTGAACGGGATCGTTTTCTTGAATAGGAAATAGAACACAGGAATGGCGTAGAGCAGACCTGCAAGGCGGGCAACGATGCGATGGATCCATTCCATGTAGAAGATGAATTGATATTCTCCAAGCGTCATACCCGTGTTGATCTTAATGTATTCAGGTGTTTCCTGATATTTGGCAAATTCATCCTGCCAGGCTTGCTGACCAATAGGGGGCATCACACCGCTGATCGGATTCCATTCAACAATGGAAAGACCCGAGCGGGTCAGGCGGACAAATCCCCCGAAGATAACCAGGAAGGCTACTACAAAACTAAAAACGTATAACCATTTCATGACAGCATTGCTTTGGGTTCTTGGCACTTTGTTTCTCCAATATTGAAATCTCAACAAGCTCGGCTTGCAAATCGCTGAGATTATAGCACGCAGGATTTGTGCACCGTTAAAACTTTTGTCATAAGAATGGGTGGTAATTTGTCGTGAAGAAAATGCTATTCGGAACGGAATCAATTCCCAGATTAAGCGCGAAGCGTGGGAAATAAAATGCCCATCGTTGTGATGGGCATCCTGTTTTGTTTTTACATATCTCGCATTTGTTTGAGCAGTTGTCGGTAATCCTCTGCATTCGGAGGGTTCATCAATACGATCTGGTTGATCACATCCATGGCGCCCTGCTTGTCACCGCTTTGCATGAGGGTTTCGCCAAGCACATCGAGCAGGGTGATCGCTTCGTCCATGCGGCCTGAGCGGTGGAGTTGCGCGGCAAGCGTGCGCTTCAGCAGGGGCTGGTCGTCATGTTCTTTGACAAGTTCTTGTAGGAAGGTAATTGCCAATTCGTTCTTGTGCTGGCTCTCTAAGTGGTTGATGTAGTTTTCAAGCTCGCTCAGGGCTTTATCCGGTTGTGCCATGCGCAGGTTAAGTTCGATCAACTGCTTACGCGTCGAATCGTCGTCAGGGTCGAGGGTGCGGATTTGTTCATAGACGCGCAGGGCTTGTTTCCAATCCAGGCGCTGCAGGTCAATATCTGCCATGCGTCGCAAAATGTGTGTATTCCAATCGCGGCTGGCGTTGCCTTGTTGCACCATGCGCAATGCGGCAGTGTAAGTCTTGCGCGCCATATCCAATTCGGCCAGGCGATAGTAGATAGCGCCCAGTTCGAGGTATTCATGGATGGCATCATCTGTTTGCCCGCGCGCCACCAGTTGATCGATGAGCCGGGTGCGGGAGTTGAGATCCATGGGCGAGAGTTGGATGACTCGGCGCAATAATTTTGTGGCTTGTAACACTTCGCCGCGCGCGCTATAGGATTGTGCGACCACGCTGAATTTTGAGATCGCATCGGCGGTGCGGCCTTCCTGAGCAAGCAAATCGCCCATCAGTGTGTGGAGCGGCAGGTATGTTGGCGCGTGTTGTACAGCATCGTAGGCTTCGTCCATTGCGGAACGTAGACTTCCCATACGCGCCAGTTGATTGATGCGATTCATTGATTCGAGAACTGAACTGGATTGAGCCTGGAGGATGACATCTGCCAACGGGGCAAGCATGTTGCCATCCTGTTTCGGCATCTGATCGCGCGTCTTGTGGAGTTGTTCACGCCAGTCCGGGCGCATGAGCAGACCGTTGATGTTTTCACATACTTTACGCAATTCTGTTTCATCGTCCTTGCTTTGATATGCCTCGATCAACGGTTCATATTGCTGGCGGATATCATCGGATGATTCAGCGGGGACAGTTAATGAATCGGCAACTTTTAGTGCTTCGAGATACTCCAATGTGGCATCGTGGAAGTTGGATTTTTTCACCAGCAGTTGGCCCAGTAATAAGCGGGTTCCAAGTGCATAGTCGTTATGTTTGACAGCGTTTTGTAAAAAGCGTTGTGCGCTTTCCAACCGTTCGCCTTTGAAGCGTAAAAGGCCAAGGTTGAAATATAAAGATGGATGTTTGAAGCCCGCTTCCAGCGCGCCTTCCATTTCCTCCGCGGCCTGAGTTTCCTTTCCTTTGCTTTGCGCATCGATGGCCTGCCCAAGATGCAGGATCACCTTGGTCTGCTCGGATTGCTGCATGGAAAGGTTGCCTGTGCCCTTCATGATCGCAGAAAGTCCCTTTCGCTCTTGCGCGGTGGGGCTTTCGTCGGAGTATTCGAAGAGTAACTCTGCCAGTTGAGTCAAAGCTTTTTGGCGCGCTTCAGATATCGGGTCCAGGCCTGAGGCGGTTTTTTGCGGTTCCTGTAATTGTTTTACCTGCGCCATGCGGATCGGCCCCGTCCCGCCTTTGCCGCGCATCGGTCTGGGGAGAAGTTGTCCTGTTTTGAGCAGAGTCTGTGCTTGTTTCACAGCCGGGTTGTCTGGCATAAGCGCCTGGGCTTTTTCCACCATCTCTTTTGATTTTTCGGCGTTGCCTGCGCGTTGGATGATGCTCGCAATTGCCAGGTATTCGGTGACGGCTTGTTGGGTATGCCCCAGCCGTTCATGCACTTGCGCCAGGCGTGAATGTGCAATGGCATGTTCGGGATTCAAATTTGTAACGCGCACCCAATTCTCAAGCGCCTTATCAGGATCACGCTGCTTTAAAAATAGATCACCCGCATGAAGTGCGGCATCGATTGCATTCTTTAGATTGCCAAGTCTTTCAGAAAGCTGCGCAACTTTTTCCACCGGCACCGGGTCATCGGGTGAGATCTTTGCCACGTTCATATAGATCTGCAAAGATTCTTCGACATTGCCAAGCTGATAAAGCGCAAGGCCAAGGCTGTTGAGCGCTTTGGGATGGTCGGGGAATTCCTGCAAGGCGCGTCGATAGGCACTGACAGCCTTGTCCCATTCCTGGTCCCAGGCGGCGGAGTGGCCTTCGTTCATTGCTTTTTGAAAGATGTCTTCTCGTCCGGGCATAATTGATATTCTACTTTCGCATTGGCGAGGATTTTAGATCGATAATGGAATTATAACCTTGTCCGCGAGAGAGACCCTAAGAAATTGTCTGAAAAGTAGGGACACAGCGAGTCAATTCAAGATTTTGGCCGTAAATCGTTTCGCTGTGCCCCTACAAATCCATATCTAAAGTTGAGATTTCAGACAGTCTCTAAAGGTTTTTCCCTGAATTCAGGGATGAAAATTTTCAAGGAAACCTTTAGGGTCTGCTTATTTTAAAACCGACATCTCGCCCCAGTTCGCGCCCGCTCTTGCTTCTGTTTCGAGGGGGATGCTCATCGGGTAGGCATTTGCCATGGTTTCCTGAACGACCTGCGCGGTCTTTTGCATTTCACTTTTGGGGCATTCCAGCACAAGTTCATCATGCACTTGTAGCAGCATCTTGCCTTTCAAGCCAGCCGCTTTCAACGCGGGTGGAATCTTGATCATGGCGATCTTCATGATATCTGCGGCAGTGCCTTGAATGGGCGCGTTGATGGCTTCGCGTTCTTCACGGTTCTTTATCTGCACATTGACCTTGCCCTGCAATGCGGGGAAGTAACGCCTGCGTCCCAGTAATGTTTCCACGTAACCGACTTCGGCTGCCTGTCTTCTCATACCGTCCAGATATTTTTTTACGCCAGGGAATTTTTTGAAATAAGCCTTGACGAAATCCTCTGCCTCGGCCAATGTCAGATCGGTGGAGCGGGTGAGACCAAATGCCGACATGCCGTAAATTAGTCCGAAGTTAATCGCCTTGGAATGTCGTCGCATCTCTTTTGTTACCTGATTAAGTTCAATATTGTAGATGGCGGCGGCAGTGGTGGCATGAATATCTTCTCCTGCGCGGAATGCGGCCAGCATCGCCTCGTCACCTGCCATGTGTGCAACGATGCGTAATTCAATTTGTGAGTAATCCACCGAAAGCAATACATTGCCTTTATCCGCAATAAATCCGTTACGCACACGACGCCCGGTATCCGTTCGGATCGGGATGTTCTGCAAATTTGGATTATTGGAGGAAAGACGTCCCGTCACTGCGCCGATCTGGCTGTAGGAAGTATGCACACGGCCGGTATTCTTATCCACCGCGGTGGGTAGTGCATCCACATAAGTGGATTTGAGCTTGGAGAGTTCGCGCTGCTCGAGGATCCAATCCAAAATGGCGTGCTTGCCTCGCAGAGCATCGAGCACATCGGCTGAGGTGGAATAGAAACCCGTAGTTGTTTTGCGCCCTTTATCGGGTGGTTCGAGGCGCAAATGGTTGAATAGAATATCCGAGAGTTGTTGCGGCGAGTTGATGTTGAAGGTCTTGCCCGCCAACTCAAATACTTGTTTTTCGATCTCTGCCAAACGCTTTGCCAGATCCTTCGACATTTCACCGAAAAATTTTGTGTCGATCAACGCCCCGGTCATTTCCATTTCTGCCAACACAGCGGTGAGGGGCATATCGATCTCATCGAGAATTTTCGTGCCGTTTACGCGTTCCAATTCTTTTTGCATGATGGGCGCCAGACGCAGCGTGGTCTCGGCGTCAGCGGCGGCATAGTTCGCGACGATTTCAATCGCTACATCTGCCATGCTGATCTGCTTTTTGCCCTTGCCGATCAGATCTTCAATGTGAGTCATTTCCTCGCCGAGGCGAAGTGCGGAAAGATTTTTCAACCCAAGGTTGCGCGAAGAAGGGTCAACGATGAATTCAGCCAGCATGGTATCGAAAGTGAGCGGCGAGGTGATGAGACCATAGCGCGCAAGGAGGATGTAATCATATTTGGCGTTGTGCGCGATTTTTCCAATCTTTGCATTCGTCATCGAAGGCGTAAGCGCAGAGATCACCTTTTCAATTGGAAGATTATTTCCTAAAGTATGACCGACGGGAATGTAATACCCCTGCCCTTCCTTGATAGCGAGCGAGATGCCAACCAACTCTGCTTTCATTTCTTCGGTATCTGTGGTCTCTGTATCAAATGAAATTGATTTTGCTTTTGCCAATTCTTTGACAAGCTCTTGCAATTTTTCGTCAGAGTCAACGATGATGACCTCGATATTCGATGGCTTTGGAATTGAAACGATCTGCGGCTCATTTACGAACATGGTCATCTGTCCGCTTTTGGTTTTTGCAGTTCGAGGTGATGTTTCTGTGGGTTCTGCGGTACCGCCGTTGATGGCCTGGATTTTGGTTAAGAGGGTGCGGAATTCCAACTCCTTGAAGATGGTTTCAAGCTTAGCCGCATCAAATGGCTTCACTTCTGCATGTTCGAGGTCCAAATTGATTTTAAGATTGACTTCGATCCGCGCGAGGTCACGGCTCATGAAAGCCGCCTCTTTATTCGCTTCGAGTTTTCCCTTCCAGCGATTCTCGACCTGATCGAGATTTTCATAAATGGCATCCAGTGTGCCGAATTTTTCAAGCAGGGAAATTGCGGTCTTTTCGCCAACCCCTTTTACGCCGGGGATATTATCGGATGTGTCCCCGACCAGGGCCTTGTAATCCACCACCTGGCCTGGCCGTACACCTAATTTTTTGATGACGTCTTCATCTGTGATGTAAGTCTGGTCATCGCCTGCAAGATAAACTGACGTTCGCTCATTGACCAACTGAAGCAGGTCTCTGTCACCTGTGATGATCTTTACGCCCAAGCCTTGTTCCGCTGCCACCTTCGCAATGGAACCAAGCACGTCATCTGCTTCGTAGCCTTCCATTTCGAGGCGCGGAATGTTGAAGGCATCCACCATTTCACGGATGCGTGTGAGCTGTACACGCAGATCGTCGGGCATTTTTTCGCGAGTGGCTTTATATTCGGGGAAGATCTTGTCTCGGAAGGTTTTACCTACATCAAATGCTACTGCGAGATATTCGGGTTTTTCCTGTTCCAATACACGCATCAATTCACGCGCAAAGCCGTAAACCCCGGCGGTAGGCTCGCCTTTGGATGTCTGCCAGCGTTGGCTGCTTCCGCCGGCGGTGAGGGCAAAATACATACGATATGCAAGAGCATGTCCATCAATTAGGTAAAGTGTAGGGGGCATGGGTTTTCCATAAAAACTTCGGAAGTCTCAACGGTTCGCCCAATTCTGCGAGTCGGAAAGAAGACTTCCGAAGTTTGAGCGAAAATAAGAAGCGCAGAGTTGATTATACTCTGCGCTTCTTATTTTTTTTTTACTGACGCCCACGCGGTGGGAGAGGTGTGGAGTCCTGTCCCTGCCGTTGGCGGGTTTGGCGGATGTAATCTCGTACCAGTTGTGGCGGATGAGGCTGTGTGCCTCCCATGATCAAATAACCTGGCGCCCAGAAATCACCTGATGGGTTCTCTTTTTTCAAGCGATTGAAATCGGTGAAAATCTTCTCTGAAGTTTGCTGACGCATAATACGCATCAGATAACCCGGTGATGTGTTAGGTTGCACATTGACCACCCATTGCAGGTATTCAGGGCGCACGGCTAAAAATTCCAGCCGCCATCCAAAGGCTATGCAAATATTCGGAAGCCATTCCCCAAGATGATCTGCAAGATCACCTGTAATGTAGTGGGCTGAAAACCTTGGCACGAGCAAACAGGCATAAGTGAGATGATACAGCCCTGCTGAAGTTGGTTCTACAACCAGCTTGCGCGCCGCTTCAGTGGATGGACTTTCACGGGTAACATCCGCTTCGCCGGGCGCGGGTTTGGCAATTGGCGTCTCTGGTCTTTGTTTACGTGATGGCGCAGTGACTTCCACTTCATCAAAAGATGTTTGGGCTTGTGCCTGAGGCTGGTCTGTCATAACCAGTTTGTTCAATTGTACAGAGGGAGATGCCTCGCGGTTGAAGACAGAAGCATTTGAAAGTTGTTCAGAAACACGTGTCTGATTAGGATCAAATTTTTCTTTTTGGCGAGGCGGGCTAAAGTCATGAGTGGAGGCGGGTTCGGGGTTTGGTGTAGGGATGTTGGTGAGGATATTCGAGATCGGCGCAATTTCCAGCGAGTCACCTTCGTCCAAGTCGCCTGAAAAATCATAATCGGGTTGTGGCGCAGGCTTGGCAGGTTTTCGCGGTTCTGAGCGTTCACTGCCAAAGTCATTGACGAGTTGGCTTGCCTGGGCGCGGATGGTGCTGAAGGGAGTCTCTGCATCGAACACGAAAGCCAGGACGGTTTCGGCAGTGAGACGTGTAGCATAGAGCATATGCTCTGCTTTTGTGCTTTCAAGGCGGATGAACCTTAGGAGGTCTGAACCTTTTTGTCCATCCCAATTGCGGGTGACGGTTTGGGCTACTTCTTTTGCGGCGCTCTGAGAGAGGCCGCCTGCATATGCCCATAAATCGTTTCTAAGTGTAATTAGAGCGGCTTGCGCGGATGATTCCAAAGTTAGGCGCGTGAGGTGCTGCGCGGCTTTCGTCGCATCGCTCAACCAGGGGAGGCTGGGTGATGCGCTAACTTGCGGAGTGGATACGGGTTGAGGTTGACTTATAGCGGTCATAAAATCTGACATTCTAAATGGCTTGCGGACGAGGATCCATGGGCGCAAATTATTAAAGGGAGGAGGGTCAGTGTTCTCATCAAAAAGCAGGATGAGATTAATGCCCGGACGAACTGTGCGTAAAGCATTGCCGATTTCGGATACCCAGTCCTCGCCGAGGGCGAAATCAAGCATGGCAAGCGGAGCGCCGATCTCATCTGCCCGCACAACAGCAGACGCCTTGTTGTTGACAACATGGATTCGGTAAAGTTTGGTTTCATCCAGCACGCGACGGACTGTTTCTCCAAGGCTGGAAGAGGGGGTCACGATGAGTAAATCCGCTGGCATTTGTATGAAGTTTATCACTTATAAGAGGCGGAATCAAGGACACTGGAGAACTATTTCGGCGTTTTGCAATCGGTTTGCAGGTCTTTGATGCCCAGCAGGGCCATTAGAACCTCTGGATGAATGTCTGTTTCGGGCAGGTCTGTCTTGTAAAGCTGTTCATTTTCGGCCCGTTCGCGCAGGTTTTTCCACAGAATTTCTCGTTCCTCATTTTGAACAACCAGGTCGTTCAGTAATTTCGCATTGCTTAAATACTCACCAGTGGAGTAAAGGAATGTCAGCCTTTTCCATTTGTCTGCGCTGATGGGTTCCTTTAATTTCTCCAGGGCACCGATTTGGATCTTGTAATATTCCTCACGTGCGCGTGGATGGTCCGTTTCATCCTTGAGCAGTTCGGCGCGGGTGGTGAGTTCATGTCCGCGGACGGGAGCGATGAATTCAATTTGCCCACCGCGATCACCAAAGGCCGAGGGTTGGTAAAAAGCCAGATAGTCTACGGCGACAATTTTAGGCGCGGTGCGAAGCGGGATGCGATACCATCCCAATAGACGCGCGATTTCCAAATCCCTTGGTGTGGGAAGTAGGCAAACGAGAACGAGGGAAGTTGGATTTAGCATGGATAATCATATGCTGTAGGGGGGAGCATTGCTCCGCCCCTACAGTCTAATTTAATCCCACTTCCTTGTTAAACTCAACGATCAATTCATCAATTTCATCGGCCTGCTTTTGGACGCTGGTCCAGTAATCAGGTTGATACCATTGCTGTTGAATTTCTTCATAAGTTTTGCCTTGTTGCTCGACCCATGTATAGTATTTCAAGTTATGGACTCGGCGTCGTTCGGGATAGGTGAGCTCAAGCATATTGTCAGTGGATTCGCCGTGCAGATAACGGGCAAAATCTGCGGCGGCATCGCGCTCGCTGTATTCACCGAATTCCTGATGCATTTCATGCAGGCGTGAGCGATAGAGTTCCATCGAGTCGGTCAGGACGGTGAGCATGATGTCGTTCTCGTCCATTTCATAATACTTGGCGGTTTTGATACAAGAGAGAACGTTTGAGATGCCAGAGAAGCCTAGCAAATCGAGATTGGAGATTAGAGTTTCGGGGACACCTTTCTCTGCAAGGTAGGCTCGTCCATTTTCTTCGTTGAAGAGGCGAGAGATGTTGACGACGGCGTTATCATCAATTGCGGTAACAACGTCTGTGTTCTTGGTGTTGTGCACCCACGGTACATGCTTATCGCCGATGCCTTCGATGCGATGCGCGCCGAATCCGTTTTCCAAAAGTGTAGGACATTGCAATGCCTCACTTGCGACGATCTTGCTATCAGGGAAGAGCTGCTTCATGTAATCGCCGCTTGCAATCGTGCCTGCGGAACCCGTCGCGGATGCCAGGCCGCGATAGCGTCCATTTTTGCCAGCCGCTTGTTTGAATACTTCTTCCATGGCGTGGCCCGTCACTTCATAATGCCAGAGATAATTTCCGAATTCTTCAAATTGATTGAAGATCATCAAGTCTTGCCCTGAATTCGCCAGCTCCTTGCATTTGTCAAAAATTTCTTTTACGTTTGATTCAGAGCCAGGGGTTTTGATGGTTTCGCCCGCGACCTTCGCCAGCCATTCAAATCTTTCCTTCGACATACCTTCTGGAAGAATAGCAATCGACTCACACCCAAGCAAAGCGGAGTCATATGCGCCGCCGCGACAATAATTTCCAGTGGAGGGCCACACAGCTTTCTGAGTCGTCGGGTCAAACTGACCTGTGACCAGCCTCGGCACG
The DNA here is from genome assembly GCF_057083605.1 of Candidatus Villigracilis sp. NCBI lineage: Bacteria > Bacillati > Chloroflexota > Anaerolineae > Anaerolineales > Candidatus Villigracilaceae > Candidatus Villigracilis > Candidatus Villigracilis sp. The sequence goes on from NZ_JBXMTI010000070.1 coordinate 23,044, forward strand.
AGACAGCTAAACGCCGCCCCGACTTTATGCGCACCAGTTGGAAACCATTTACCAACGATGGCAATGATGCGCGCCTTGACCCCTGTCAGCGAAGAGGGAAGCTCGAGATAGTTGACCCCGCCAAAAGTCCCGCCTGAAGCGGTGGGTTGATTATGCCAGTTGATTCGAAAAAGGTTACGCGGATGAATATCCCAGAGTCCAATATTCTTTAATTCATCTTTGACTTTTGCAGGAATTTTTGAAGGGTCTTTCATTTGGGCATAGGTGGGGATGATGATATTGCGTTCTTTCGCGCGTTGAATGGCGCGGGCGCGGTGGTCTTTATGAAGGGTGAGATCGATAGTGGTCATGGAAAGCTCCTGGGTTAATTGTCAGACAACTTTATTATAGCGCACAAGTTTTATCAGTACAAAGGGGTGATGATGTTTGTCATGTGGCTGGCTATAATCATGTTTATTTTATAGGAGTGATGAAGATGAGCCGAGCAAAAACGACTGCATTCTCAGGATGTTTGATCTGGTTTCTATTGATAACATTCATCAGTATTTGCATCATGCCATTTGCAATTGCCGCGGGAAGCATCTCTTCTTCCAGTGACTTGGCGATACAGACCATGGGCGGCTTTATGTGCCCGGAGAACTCAACCCCTGAAAGCTATTCTTATGCATCAACGATCACAGATGAATTCGGCAATTCACATCCTGCAACCGCTTACGAATTACATTGCGTTGATGCCAGCGGAGAAGTGGTGAAAGAGGATCCAATTGTTTACGCCTTTGGCTGGATCGGGATCTCAGCGCTGATAGGATTGATCATTTCTGCCATATTATCTTTTGTGTTTGCCGTGCCGGGCGGGATGTTGGTGACGCGTCTTTTAGAAAAAATGAGAGTGAAAAAGCCAGCAACAAATGAATGACACAGTTTGTCTTTAGAACAAGAAAGAGGACAGCCATCAAAACGCTCTTTCCTCTTTCTTTTTTTACAGTCCCAACATCTTACTTACCACTGAAAGCAAAATGCCGCCTGCAATCACGCTCCCCAGTTGACCTGCGGTATTTGCGCCCATTGCGTGCATCAGGATGAAATTATTTGGGTCCTCATCGTTGGCAGTCTTTGCGGCTAAACGCCCTGCCATTGGGAAAGCGGAAATTCCAGCCGCTCCGATGAGTGGATTGACCTTACCGCCTGAGATAACACACATCAACTTCCCAAATAACAACCCCGCAACCGTATCCAGCACAAATGCGAATAAACCTAATACCAGGATCTTGCCTGTATCAAGATTCAGGAAAGCTGCCGCGCTCATTGTGGAGCCGATGGCAAGACCCAGGAACAACGTAGCGATATTGATAATTTCATTCTGCGCGGCATTGCTTAATCTATCCACTACCCCTGAGGCCTTGAGTAGATTTCCCAGCATGAGCATGGAAATCAACGGCGTTGCTTCAGGAACTAGCAGGCCGACCACCAGAGTCAGAACTACGGGGAAGAGGATCAACGTCATTTTTGAAATTGGTTTTGGCGCATACTCCATTTGGATTAAGCGTTCTTTTTTTGTAGTAAGCAATCTCATCAACGGCGGCTGGATAATGGGAATCAGACTCATATATGAATACGCGGCCACTGCAATAGGTGCGAGCAACTCAGGTGCGAGTTTGGTCGCAACGAAAACGGAAGTCGGCCCATCGATTGCACCGATGACTCCGATGGAGGCGGCTTGATTCAATGGAAAACCCAATAAGATTGCGAGTATGAGTGTGCCGAAGATCCCGAATTGTCCTGCCGCGCCGAGCAGGACCATGCGCGGTTGTGCGAGCAACGGAGAGAAATCTATCATCGCGCCCACACCGATAAAGATCAATAACGGAAATAATTCTGTTTTGATGCCTGCTTTATAGATAACGGCCATCACCCCCTCAATTGCAGTCATGCCTGCCAGCGGAATATTCGCCAGTAAACATCCAAACCCAATCGGTAAAAGCAAAACAGGTTCGATCTCTTTGAACACTGCGAGATAAATTAATATCAATGCGGCAAAGATCATCACTGCGTTGCCTAAGGTGAAATGTGTGAAGCCTTTTAGTAATTCGGGTAATAGAGAAGTTAAATCCATACGAGTCCTTACGCATTACGTATTATGTAATACGTAATGCGTGATGCGTAAAATTAAATCCAGGACGCCTCGCCCAGGTCTGCGAATTTCATCAACGCCTGTTTGTGCGCCACGCTTTGCCCCGCGCTCACGAGCACTTCACTTACCGTCCCGCTATACACTGAGCGAATGCTATTCTTCATCTTCATCGCTTCGATGATCACAACCACCTGGCCTGCTTCCACTCTTTCGCCAGCTTTTACAAACACCTCGATCACCGTCCCGGGCAGGGGCGCAGTTAAAGCATTTCCGCTTAGTGCAGGATTGGGAGAGAATGAGGCGGTTGAGGAAGGATGAGGATCAAAGGATTTTTTCTCTGCCTTATTTTTTATCTCACTCGCATCTTTCCTAGCCTCGGCCTGATCCCCATTCTCAGGCAGTACCTCAAACCGATCACCATCCACGTATGCAATGATGGGTCGCGAATTGATATTCTCAATTTCAACTTCGTATGTTTTGTTGCTGACTGTGATTTTATATTTCATGAGCTTTCCCTTTGGAGTGCGGGAGCTTGCTCCCGCATTTGTGACGGCTCGCCGTCACACTCTAGAATTAATGTCTTCTAAAGTTTCCTTTTTGAGTGCGTTGACTTGTCCTCATGCCCAACTGCCAGGCGGAGACAATGGCAGTTGGTGGCTCAGGCAGTGGATGTACAGTGGATTGTTCTTGTTCTGCAAGGGCAACCGCCACGGCAAGCACAACAGCTTGAAGTTTGAATTCCGTTTCAGAAACAGAGGCAGGCACGGGTGAGTTAGATGCGGATATCTCATCCACTGAAGTAGCTTTATCCGCAGTGAAAATAGTCAGTAGAACCATCATCAGCCAAAGCAGGAGAATTGCACCAAAGACAAGTCCCATGCCGAGGGCGGTGATTTGTAATGAGAGTAGAAAGTCAGTCATAATGTTTCTCGTTTATGTCGTTGCGAGGGCGTTCTTGTTCTTCGCCCGAAGCAATCTCCTACAAAGTTGGAGATTGCTTCGTCGGGGAGAGCACCCTCCTCGCAATGACATGGTATTACACAGGAATATTCCCATGCTTTCTTGGCGGAGCAGGCGCATATTTATCGCGAAGCGCAGAGAGTGACGCGATGATCTTCGGCCTTGATTCGCGCGGCTCAATGATGTCATCCACATAGCCTGTGGACGCGGCGTAATATGGATTATTGAATTTTTCGCGATATTCTGCGGCAAGTTTTTTTCGTTCCGCGGAAGGATCTTTTGCCATTTCAATTTGTTTCTTGAACAAAATGTTCGCCGCCCCTTCCGCGCCGAGCACGGCGATCTCAGCGGACGGCCACGCATACGTGACATCGGTTCCAAGATACTTGCTGGACATGACCACATATGCGCCGCCGTAAGCCTTGCGAGTGATGATGCAAATTTTTGGAACGGTGGCTTCAGAATACGCATACAAAAGTTTTGCGCCGTGACGAATGATGCCGCCATGCTCCTGTGCAATACCGGGCAGAAAGCCAGGCGAGTCAACAAAGGTGACCAGCGGAATGTTGAAACAATCACACATCCGTACGAAGCGTGTCATTTTATCGGCGGCGTCAATGTCAATTACGCCCGCCATGATGGCAGGTTCCTGACCAACGATGCCAACACTGTGTCCGCCAATACGTGCGAGACCGACAATTGCATTACGTGCCCAATCGGGTTGTATCTCAAGAAAGGAACCCTCATCAATAATTTTTTCGATGACCTGATGCATGATGTAAGGTTCTGTCGCTTCAAGCGGAATAATGCTGTTAAGCGATTCATCCATGCGTGAAAGCAGATCGCTCGGCTGCACATAAGGCGGATTCTCAATATTGTTGGAAGGCAGATATGAAAGGAAATGTCTCGCCATTTCAAGTGCAGCCTTTTCACTCGCCACGGTTAAATGCGCCACGCCGCTGACTGATGTATGCACATTTGCGCCGCCCAGTGATTCTGAGTCGATCACTTCACCCGTCACAGCTTTGATTACATCAGGGCCCGTGAGAAACATGAAGGATGATTTCTCCACCATGATGACCAGATCAGTCAGAGCGGGGGAGTATGCAGCGCCGCCTGCGCATGGCCCAAGCATCACGCTCACTTGCGGCACCACACCCGAGTACTGCGCATTGCGTCTGAATATCTCTGCATAACCGCCCATCGAACGTACGCCTTCTTGAATACGCGCGCCGCCTGAGTCGATCAGCGAAATGAAGGGCACACCGTTGCGGACTGCCAAATCCATCACGCGGCAAATTTTATGGGATTGCATTTCGCTGAGTGTGCCGCCATAAATTGTGAAATCTTGCGAATACAGATAAACTGTCCGCCCGTTGATCTGTCCGTAGCCCGTGATAACGCCATCACCGTAAAACTTTTCTTTTAGCAGACCCAGTTCATCGCCTTGGTGTGTAATGAACGGCTCGATCTCATTAAATGTGCCAGGGTCAAGTAAAGCATCTATGCGCTCACGCGCTGTCATCTTGCCTTTTGCTTTTTGTTTTGCAATCCGCTCTTCGCCGCCGCCTTCCAACGCTTTTGCGCGGATCTTGCGCAATTCCAAAATTCTGGGATCTTCGTTTGTCATGTTACTTCCTTTAGGTGATAAATTTCACAATTAGAAGTATAACATTCGATGACAGATCATCCAGTGATGGAGGTCATGCAGGAAATAGGATAATCCGCCTCCTCTTTTACTGATAGTTGGTACTGCGTTTTGGACTTTTACTTCCTTGGGAGTTAATCCTCCTTATTCAAAGGCGATAGTCTATCGTCCATGGTCAAGTCTTTTGCGCGGATCTTTGACAAGGAAGACAAGAATTCCGATCATCATAAGGGATAGCACGGTTGAAATAGTGAATGTTGGAATGAAGCCTGCTGCATCCACGATAAAGCCTCCAAGAGCAGGGGCTAGGATGGTTGCGGGAGCAGTGAGAGTTTGTGAAAGACCAATATACATAGGGCGTTCGGCTTCAATTCCGAAATCTACTGTCATCGCCATGCCAATAGTCCAAATGGAGACATTGGCGAGACCTGCCAGGAAGAAGATCGGATAGAACCAGATGATGGAGGCTGCATTCCATGCCAGAATGGAACTGAACAAGGCCGCGAATGCACCCAGGATAAGCATGTAACGATGACCAATTCGATCACCGATCCAGCCCATGCCAATATTGGCGACGGTTTGTGAGATGGTAAGTGTGGCTGTGAGATAGCCTGCAATGACCGAGGTCATGTCAAAGCGGCGCAGGGCATAAATGATATAGAACGAGAATCCCATGGTGGCAAATTGAGATAGGAAACGCGCAGTGAGAAACCAGTTGAAGTTTGTATCTTTGCGCAATATCTTTTTGGAATCATCCCAAAAATGAGTCTTTTCTTCAGGGATGATCTTTTCGGTATCCTCTGGTTCGCGCGTCAGCGCGAGCGCAACCCAGGATAAGGCGAAGAAAATACTTGCGAGGAAGAAGCAGGCTGCAAAGTCCCAGGGAGAAGCAAGGTAGTCGAGTAGGTATCCAGCGCCAATGGCGGCTCCGCTGATGAAGAGGTTAGCCAGCCCGGCTTGCAATCCAAAAAATGTGCCACGTGTTTCGGGTGGAATGATCTTCGAGATCATGGAGGTCCACGAGTTTGCGGTGAATCCGCCGCCAAGCCCCTGCCAGGTTAACAGAATAAAAGTGATGACGAGGCCCGCTTGCAAGCCGAGGAGGGGGAGCAGCAGCGCGACAATGGCGAAACCTAAAAACGGCACGCGCTCATGAATGGTGGTCATGATAACTGTGCGTTTGTATTGACGCAGGCGCGAAACATGACTCGCTGTGAACAACTGCGGCAATTGCCAGCCGACAGCATGAATGGCGGGGACAAGCCCGATCAGTAGGGCTGAGTCTGTCATGGATGCGACGAAGAGCGGGAGAATGGTACTGAAGGAAGCAAAGCCAAGTGCCGCGCCGAATAAGCTACCATCCCCAAGGTTGACGGTTAGGTTGTATTTCAGATTCTTTCGGATGTCTTTTTCTAAAGTTGTGAGCATGAGAGGATTGTACCTACAAAAAGTTACTTTTGTAATCGTTTAAAAATTACACTCGAATATTGACCTTTATGATAAAAAAAACGTAAAATGTAGTTAACAAAAACGAACAATCGTTCATTTTCTGTAGGAGCCCGTTATGTCCAACCTTAGACTTGGAATTGATATAGGTTCCACTACTGCCAAGGCTGTGATATTAGACGAAAATCGGGGTTTGTTGTTCTCTTCGTACTGCCGTCATAATGCCGAGACATTGCAAACTCTGCAAATGATTTTGGCAAATGCAAAAGAAAAACTTGGCGACATAGAAGTGGATGTTCTAATCACCGGTTCGGCAGGAATGGGGGTATGTGAGAGGTTTGGCCTGCCCTTTATTCAGGAAGTGATCGCTTCGGCTGAAGTGGTGCGGCAGCTATATCCACAGGTAAAGACATTAATTGACATTGGCGGCGAAGATGCGAAGATGATCTTCTTCAAAGATGAAGGTATGCCAGACATCCGCATGAATGGTTCCTGTGCGGGCGGAACGGGCGCGTTCATCGACGAGATGGCAGGCCTGTTGAATGTGCCCATCGTTGATCTCGATACACTTGCCAGCAAACATACGACGATCTATCCGATGGCTTCGCGCTGCGGCGTTTTTGCAAAGACGGATTTGCAAAATTTATTAAGCCGCGATATTCCACGTGAGGATGTGTCCGCTTCGGTTTTTCATGCGGTGGTGCTGCAAACGCTGGCGACTCTGGCGCGCGGATACACTCCTAAACCGTTGATCCTTTTCTGCGGCGGACCGCTTACATTTTTGCCTGCTTTGAAAAAATCTTTTATGGAAGTCCTGCGCCTCACACCTGCCAATGTGCTGGATGTAGACAACGCGCAATTGCTCCCCGCAATCGGCGCGGCTCTCGCTAAATCATCCATAAGTGAGTTATTTACACTCACATCATTAATAGAAAGACTTAATACTGAACAGCAACATGCAACTGCCAATCAAAACCGATTGCCAGCGTTGTTCAAAGACTACGTTGATTATCAGGCATGGGAAGCGGGGCGGATGCGCCACAGAATCGGGCGCGTGAATATTGCTCAACTCAATGGGGATAAGTTATTCCTGGGTGTTGACTCGGGTTCGACCACAACAAAGATTGTTTTGATCGACGAGAAAGGCAGGGTGGCGTTTGAGTATTACGTCAATAACAGGGGAGATGCAATCCATGCTGTTCAACAGGGGTTAAGTGAAATCCATCAACGTTTCGCGGAACAAGGCAAGACTCCGCGCATCGCCCGCAGTATGGTCACAGGTTATGGCGAAGACCTGATCCGCGCGGCGTTTGGTTTGGATGGCGGCATGGTCGAAACGCTGGCACATTTCCGCGCGGCTAGGGCGTTTGATAAGGATGTCAGCTTCATCATGGACATCGGCGGGCAGGATATGAAAGCCATTTTTGTCAAAGATGGTTTCATTCAGGATATAAAAATCAACGAAGCATGTTCTTCAGGCTGCGGCTCATTTATTGAGTCGTTTGCGCGCAATATGGGATTCTCTGCCGCGGAATTTGCAAAGGAAGCTACCAAAGCTCAATCGCCTTGCGATCTCGGCACGCGCTGCACCGTGTTCATGAATTCAAAGGTCAAACAGTCATTGCGTGAGGACGCTTCGATCAGTGATATTTCTGCCGGGCTGGCATATTCAGTCATCAAGAATGCCCTGCATAAAGTTTTGAAGGTTACCAATACTGACTTGCTTGGCGAACATATCGTTGTGCAGGGCGGCACATTCCGCAACCCCGCTGTGCAAAAGGCGCTCGAACATCTTTTGGGACGCGAGGTCACTTGCCCGGATATGGCAGAGTTGATGGGCGCTTACGGCGCAGCGCTGACTGCGCTTGATCAATACAGTAGTAAAGACTTCAGTCGTTCTGCAACGGCAACGACTGACCCACAGGGCTTAGTTGTTACTACGAATGTAGTAGGCAATTATGCAAAGAAAACCATCTATTGCCATGGCTGCGAAAACAAATGTGCGGTCACGAAGATGACCTTCCCGAATGGAAATATTTTTTATTCGGGCAATCGCTGTGAAAAGATTTATTCGAATGGAGGCAAGGCAGAGAGATGCGGAATTAACCTGCCTGCACTGAAATATGATTTACTCTTTGACAGAAAAACCGCGTCAGACTCAACCCCGAGGCTGGTCGTTGGTATCCCCAGAGTTTTGAATCAGTTTGAGAATTTTCCCTTCTGGAACACGTTGTTGGTGGAAAGTGGAATCAAAGTGCAGCTTTCTGCGCCTTCAAGTAATGTGGTCTATCAAAAAGGGGCGGGGCACATTATGTCCGATAATTTATGCTTTCCTGGGAAACTAGTCAGCGGGCATATTATGAATTTGATCGAGACGGGAGTGGATCGAATCTTCTTCCCGATGGTCTTCTACGAGGAGAGCGGTTTTAGCGATGCAGCGAATAGTTTTAACTGTCCCATTGTTTCTGGGTATGCGGATGTGGTGCGGAATGTGATTAATCCACTGGGGAAATATAAAATCCAATTGGATATGCCCGCGATCAACTTTAATGATAAGAAATTACTCAGGCAGGCCTGTCTCGAATACCTTGCGAGTCTCGGTGTGCCGCATGGGATTTCTGTTCGAGCGTTTGACAAGGCTTTAGAATCGCAAAAGCAGTTCAAAGGTCAAATAAGAAGCGTGGCGGCTGAAATTCTGAAAAATGCAAAAGAGGAAGGTCGTCCTGTTATTCTATTGATGGGACGTCCGTATCACATTGATCCGCTGATCAACCATAAGATTCCAGACATCCTGATAAATTTTGGATTGGATGTTATTACTGAAGATTCTGTCCCGCTTGAAGATGGGCAGGCGTTGAACAATCGGCACGTGATGACTCAATGGGAATACCTCAACCGATATTTTCATGCGGCGCGCTGGGCGGGCAAGCAAGATAATGTGGAAGTGGTGCAATTGAATTCTTTTGGCTGCGGCCCTGACCCGTTCATTCTTGATGAGGTGAGCGCGATCCTGGGTGAGTATGGAAAAGGCCCAACTGTCATCCGCATCGATGAGATCGAGAGTGTGGGTTCTACGAAGTTAAGATTACGCTCCATGCTGGAGTCCATGCGGCAGTCGAAACCAATGGGATGGGTTCATAAAGCGCGCAAGATGACGCGCACATATGAACGGGAAGATCGAAGCAGGACTTTGATCGTGCCCGATTTTTCACCGTTCTGTTCGCCGCCCATTGTCCGCCCTTTCGTTGATATGGGTTACAACATTGTATGGCTTCCACCCGCCAACCGCAGTTCTGTGGATGTGGGACTCAAATACACCAATAACGAAATTTGTTATCCTGGCATTATCACGGTAGGCGATCTGGTCAAGGCGCTGCAAAGTGGGAAGTATGATCTTTCCAAGACCGCGGTTGGATTCTCGCAAACAGGCGGGCAGTGCCGTGCCTCAAGTTATGCCTCGTTAGTAAAGAAGGCGATCATCGCGGCGGGCTTTGAGGATGTGCCTGTGGTTACGATTTCGACAAGTTTTCAAATCTTGAATGAGCAGCCAGGTTTTGAATTTAACATACGGGAATATATTGTTAAAGCCATCTTCAGCATGGCGTTCACCGATGCACTCTCGGATATGTATTACTCGACTGTGATCCGTGAAATCCATAAGGGTGATGCGCAACGAGTAGCGGATCGATATTTGTATGAGTTTATGGATGGCAAAATTTCTGCTGAGAGAAAATCGTTGTTGCGCGCACTGGAACGGGCTGTTGCAGATTTCAACGCAATTGAAGTGAATGATAAACATTATCCAAAAACGGGGATTGTGGGTGAGATTTATGTCAAACACAATGCGTTTTCCAATAACAATTCCGCACAATGGCTGATGGATCAGGGCCTGGAAGTGGTTATGCCTGCCTTCCTGGAATTTTTCGCAGGTGGTTTGATCCATTTCGATCACAAGGTCAAGACCCATCTTGCGCGGCGCGATACGACATGGTTGCTGTCCCTGATCGGGAAGAGCATATTGCGTAATTACTTGAATGAAGTCCATGCTGTGATGAAGGAATATCGGCGCTTTTATCGTCATACCGATATTGAAGACATCGCAATGAACGCACAGGAGATCCTCAGCTTGAATCATCAATATGGCGAGGGCTGGCTGCTGGCAGGTGAGGTGGCATCCTTTGTAAAAAATGGGATTCCCAATGTGTTGTGTCTTCAGCCATTTGGGTGCATCGCCAATCACATCATCGCCAAAGGCGCCGAGAAGAAGATGAAGGAAATGTACCCGCAGTTAAATTTGCTTTTCCTGGATGCAGATGCGGGGATCAGCGAAGTGAATTTCTTCAATCGGATGCACTTCTTCGTGGATCATGCAAAAGAGGGGAGCGGGCTTTTAGCTTGAAGGAATTCCACAAATTAGGTGAAATTTCACTCTTGACAAAATTCAGGTTTTCCGTAAAATAAAAACGAACGTTCGTTCATTTCTGGAGATGGCATGAAAAAAGAGAAACCGAAGAAAGGCGAAGTAACAAGGCTGGCAGTTGAAGATGCCGCGCTGGAGTTGTTCATGGAGCAGGGCTACCATGCCACCTCCATGAGACAGATTGCGGAGCGCTCCGGGCTGGCGCTGGGAGGAATCTACAATCACTTTTCAGGCAAGGAAGATATCTTTGCGGCGATCATTATTGACAAGCATCCCTACAAGCAAGTGTTGCCGATTGTGCTGGCTGCCAAGGGTGATACGGCTGAAGAGTTGATCCGCAATGCTGCCCGTGCACTGGTCACCGAGTTGGGTAATCGACCCGAATTGCTAAAATTGATTTTCATCGAGCTTGTAGAATTTAATGGAAAGCATTTAACGAAGTTGATTGGAGAGATCGTGCCCAAAATCTTGCCTATGTTTGAGCAGTTGGTGCGCGTCCGTAAGCATTTGCGCAAACTCCCTCCGCCAATCCTGGTGCGTTCATTTCTGGGTATGTTCTTTTCCTTCTACATCACTGAACTGTTTATTAAAAATTCAATCGCCGCTAAATTAATGCCCAAGGACAGTTTTGACCTTTTCGTAGATATTTATTTGCACGGCGTTATCAAGGAGACCGCATGAACTCACGCTTAATGTCCATTGTCCGCAAGGAATTCATACAGATCTTTCGTGACCCGCGCACACTGGCGCTGATCCTGGTCATGCCGATCATCCAGCTATTTTTGCTGGGCTATGCGGCAACCACCGATGTGCGGAATGTGCCGGTTGCCGTGTGGGATCAGAGCCGCTCACCCGAATCGCGTGCCCTGCTGGATGCCTTCCGCGCCGCGGATTATTTCAACATTGCATACGATGTCCACTCCCAGGAAGAGATTCAGATCTTAATTGAGCAGGGAGATGTACGCGGAGCGTTGGTTATCCCGCCAGATTATTCGCGCAAACTTCTGGAAGGGGATGCACAGGTCTCGATGATTCTCGATGGTTCTGATGCAACTGTCGGGGCGACTGCTCTCTCCACTGCCAGATTGATCGGTCAGTCGCATTCCATCAAGGTACTCACCGAACAAGCTGCCAGTCAGGGACGTGCTGGCGCAGTCCAGCCGCCGCTCGAAGTCCGCACACAAGTCTGGTACAACCCCGATCTTCGCTCCGCATACTTCATGATCCCCGGTGTGATCGGTATGGTTTTGTATGCCATCATGGCAATGTTGACAGCCACAGCTGTTGTACGTGAACGCGAACGGGGGACCATCGAGCAACTGATTGTTACACCCATCCGTTCGTGGGAATTGATCGTGGGCAAAGTCACACCTTATGTCATTCTGGGCTTTTTCGATTTGGCTGAAGTGCTACTCATCGGTCATTATTGGTTCGGCGTCCCTGTGCGCAGTAATCTCTTTCTCGTTGTCGGCACAGCAGGTCTGCTCCTGCTTTCGAGCCTCGGCATTGGTTTATTCGCATCTACCATTGCCAACACACAACAGGAGGCTTTATTAACGGTCTTTGTCACCATTCTGCCCGGCGTATTCATCTCTGGTTTTCTGTTTCCTCTTGAAGCCATGCCGAAATTTTTACAGATAGTTTCCTATGCCATTCCGCTACGTTACTATCTTGTGATCGTACGTTCGCTTTTGCTCAAGGGTGTTGGCTTTGCGGCACTCCAGACCGAAATTATTTCGCTGGCACTTTTCGGCATCATTATCATGGGAGCAGCTGCACTGCGCTTCCGTAAACGTTTAGATTAGGAGTTCAACATGAATCGTAATTTACCCCCTCTCCCTGTTCGTATCGTTATCGCGTTGATCGTTCTTTCAACCATCGGATATTTTGTCTTTCGTTCGCTAAACAATAACGAAAGCGACCAACTCAAAGCATCTGGCACCATCGAAGCTGTGACCGTGAACATCTCACCTGAGATGGCTGGCAAAGTGGCCGATGTTTTGGTTGAAGAAGGACAATCCATCAAAACCGGTGATCCGCTTCTTTCTCTGGACGGCAGCCTGCTGACTGCCCAACGGGCCGTTGCCTCCGCCGCAGTTGACTCTGCCAACGCCGCACTCGCCAGCGCGCAACTCAAATATGATCAAACCCTTCAGGTTGCAATTTCAGCCCAGGATACACAACGTGCCAAGGACTTGAAAACATCTGCGCCGAGTGAATTCAATCAGCCTAACTGGTACTTCAATCAAACCGAACAACTTGCACCTGCCCAGCTTGAATTGGACAACGCATTAATAGCGCTGGATGATGCAAATGCAAACCTGCAACAGGTTGTTAGTGATCTACATGACTCCGATTACCTTGAGGCAGAACAGCGTCTTGCCGAAGCACGCGCAGCTTTCCTAACAGCTCAAACAGTAAAGGACCAGGCAGACAGTGCTCCAGATAACGGTGGCTTCCTCGATGCCGCAAACGATTATCTCGAACTTGCCCAGACTGAACTCGACGATGCCCAGGAAGAATATGATGATCTCCTCGATACAGATGCTGCAGAAGATATCGAATACGCACGCGGACAGGTTCTCGTGGCGCAACAGAGATATTATGCAGCCTACACCCGCGTACTCTCTCTGCAAACTGGCGTAGATTCTCCTGCTGTGGTTGCAGCCTTCCAAGCGCTAGAGCAGGCAAAGTCTGCGCAGGCACAGGCAGAAGCCAACCTCACCTTGCTTGATACACAGATGGAAAAATTGACTATCTACGCTCCCATCGATGGCGTTGTCCTCACACGCAATGTTGAACCTGGTGAGTTTGTCCAGCCCGGGGCCGTAGCCCTTACCATGGGCGATCTCAGCAATTTGACCATTACAGTCTACGTGCCGGAGACGCTGGTGAACGAAATCCAACTTGGTCAGCAAGCCACTGTCACAATTGACGTTGCCTCCGGTGAAAGCCCAACCTTCAATGCCGAAATCATTCACATCGCAGATCAGGCCGAATTCACTCCGCGCAACGTTCAAACTGTTGAAGGGCGTAGCAGTACAGTCTTTGCCATCAAGTTAAAGGTGACAGACACAGAAGGCAAATTGAAGATCGGCATGCCTGCGGATGTCGTCTTCGAGTAAATAAAAATCAGAGTGCATTCGGAGTCTATTGAGACCATATACTGTATGAAAGGAGAGTGCCATGAAACCAGTCACATTTGATTGGATAAAGATGAAGAACGTCCAGAAGATTCATCGCCTGCTCTATGCAATCGGGCTGGGACCTCTCATTGGTAGGATCATTCTCCTTTTGGAAACAACAGGCCGAAGGTCAGGAAAGAAGCGAGTGACTCCACTTCAATATGAAATGATCGGTGACGATTATTATGTCGGTGCGGCGCGTGGAACAAAAGCAGATTGGGTGCGTAACATCCAGTTATGCCCACAAGTTGAAGTTCGCGTGGGTGCAAAACAATTCCACGGGATGGCCGAAGTTGTGACCGACCCATCGAAGTTTGCCGATTTTGTGGAAGTCCGCCTTCAACGACATCCGCTCATGGTTGGCTTGATCATGGAAAAGGCACATGGATTTCCCAGGCATCCGAGCCGCGAACAATTGGAAGAATTGGGAAGAACAGAGGCTTTTGTGATCCTGCACCCAATAAAATTTAGCGAGAATTAGCAATGACAAATTATCTCGTTCAGGCAACTGATCTACATAAACATTTTGGTAAAAATCATGCCGTTGATGGCGTTTCACTGCATGTGAAATCTGGCGAGATTTATGGACTCGTCGGCTCAGACGGCGCGGGAAAGACAACCACCATGCGCTTGCTGGTTGGCGCGCTCAAAACGGATTCGGGCGAAGTCAACATTTGCGGATACGACATCGATAAACAAACCGAGAATGCCCGCTCGCAGTTTGGTTACCTCTCGCAACGATTTTCAATGTATGAAGACCTGACCGTGCTTGAGAATATTCGCTTCTTTGCCGAGGTACGCGGATTGAGATCCGATGAATGGCTTCCACGCTGTAATGAAATCCTTGAATTCGTGGGCCTCGAAAAATTTACTGAGCGACGCGCAGGTCAACTCTCTGGTGGCATGAAGCAGAAACTTGGCCTGGCTTCTGCGCTAGTGACACGGCCAAAAGTATTATTGCTTGATGAACCAACAACAGGTGTTGATCCGGTCACTCGTCAGGATTTTTGGCAGCTTGTGATTCGGTTAACCACTCAGGGCGAAGGTGTTTCGGTAATTATCTCCACGCCGTACATGGATGAAGCCTCACGCTGTCATCGTGTGGGATTCATGAAAGCAGGTCGCATCATCACCGAAGACACACCATCCAATTTGCGCGCGCGACTCAATGGCCGCATCCTTGAATTGCGCGGCAAGCCTTTGCATGTTCTTCGTCATACCGCACATGCTGATAAGGATGTCGAAGATGTACAGGCCTTCGGAGATCGTCTGCATATCCGCGTCGGCGAGGGGAAGGCCAAAGATGTTCTACGCAGGCTCCCGTCTGAGATCAGAAGCGTGGGCGGTGAGATCGATGACTTGCGCTCCATCCCGCCCATCCTGGAAGATGTCTTTATCGCCTTATCTGAAGAAAAAGGATTCTCACCCGAGTTATAGAAATAACTTTTAAGGAGCATTGACATGATTAATCTCGACTTTAGTGCATTGATTGACCGCCCTGTGAAAGATGTCTTCACATTTGTTGCTAATCCCAATAACATGTCGCAATGGAACTCTGCGGTTGTCAGCATTGAACAGGTTACGCCCGGCGCTGTGGGCGTTGGAACAAAATTCAAGACCGTTGGTGAAATGATGGGCCGCCGTATCGAGGGCGAGATGCAGGTCATCGCGTACGAGCCAGATACGAAATGCGTTTATCAAATGAATGCCGGGCCGATGCAAGTCAGCCTTACGCTGGGGTTTAAGACTGTTGGCACGGGCACAAAAATCAGCCTCAATGCTCAAGGCAACCCAGGTGGCGTATTCAAACTCGCTGAAGGTGTCATGGCGGGTCAGATAAAAAAGATGATGGAAGGCAATCTCAATACACTGAAATCGGTGCTGGAAAAGGGAGCTTAGTCATCCATGCCTTTACCTGTCATCTACGTTGAGAATCTAACGCGCCGCTTTGGCGATTTCGTCGCGGTGGATCACATCAACTTTGAAGTGAACGCTGGCGAAGTGGTTGGTTATCTCGGCCCGAACGGTTCTGGGAAGACCACCACCATTCGCATGTTGCTGGGTCTGCTTGAACCAACCGAGGGCGAAGCAACCGTGCTGGGTTTCGACGCTTTCAGACAAAGCGAAGAGGTGCGCAAGCGCGTTGGGTATATGTCGCAGAAGTTTGCGATCTATGATGACCTGACCGTGCTGGAAAATATGACATTTTATGGCGGCGTGTATGGGATTACCGACAAAGCCCGCATCAAGCGGACCCTTGAACTGGTCGGCCTCACAGGGCATGACTCCACGCTGACAAGCCTGCTCTCCGCAGGTTGGCGTCAACGATTGGCGTTGGGTATTGCACTAGTGCATGAGCCGAAATTATTATTTCTCGATGAACCCACTTCAGGTGTTGACCCCACTGCCCGCCGCGCCTTTTGGGACTTGATCTACGAACTCGCCGAGACTGGCGTGACAATTCTGGTTACAACGCACTACATGGATGAAGCCGAATACTGCGAACGAGTGGGTATCATGCGCGATGGAAAACTTCTCGCGATGGATACTCCAACCAACCTCAAGAAATCGATTATCACTGGTGACGTATGGGAAGTGTATGCTCAACCCCTGGAACACGGATTAGAGCTTCTTTCTGAAATGGATGGAGTCGAACGCGTTGGCTTGGCGGGAGATCATTTACGAGTGATCAGTTCCAGGGTCAAGAAAGAAGCGATGCAAAAATTATTAACGAGTAAAAAGATTCAGGTGGAGAAAATCGAAAAAGGTGAACCAACTTTGGAGGATGTCTTCCTCGCACTGGCTCGTTGAAAACACGTTAAAAAGTTGGTAGGTTTGAACGTTTCAACGTTGTTCAAACCTACCAACTCGTTAATTACTGCATGATCGTTTCTTCTGGTGTCACGATTGCCATGATCAAATACACGATCAGCATGGCGCCATTGAAGGTGAAGAAACCAAGCACAAATAACAGGCGTATGACGGTGGGATCAAGGTTGAGATAATCTGCGAGGCCTGCGCACACACCTGCGACCATACGGTTCGATTTGCTGCGGGTGAGGGTTTTATAGTCGCTCATTTTTGCTCCTTTCGTTTTACTCTGGAGTCGGACAACGAACTGTCCGACATGTTCCAAGCGTTTTTGTCTATTTGCTTTACGCGACAAAACGAAAAGAGTTGCAGCTATAAATCTCCCAGCGGTATTTTGTAAGGAAGCATGAATTCTTCAGGCAGGATTTCTGCCGTGCATTGCAGGTTTTGAAAATTAACTTGTTTCAGTTTGTTCAAAATAAATAAAGTTGCCTTTGTCGTATCGTCCACAACGCGGGCCATTGTATTTTCATTCAAGTAGGGATATTTCCGATCCTCGAACCAGTAGGAGTCATATTCGCCATAGAATTTGCGAATGTAATCATATTGCTGGTGCAGAGCTGCTTCCCGAACGAAAGGCAAATATGACGGTGGGTTCGGAGTTTTATGAATGACCTGCCAGAACAAACCTTCTGGATGAGCGTGGTTATAAACCTGGTCGATGCCGTACCAATCTTTTTTGAACGAATTCCATGCTTTTTGAGGATCCTCGGCGATCAATTCGTGAAATGCTGTTTTCGTCGTGGAGTCGAGATATTTAAACCACAGCATGTCGCAAATGAGATGTGTAAAATAACCGAACCGAAAGCTATATTTTTGAATGTCGTCCTGTGGGTTGATATCAGCAAGGTATTCGCGGTAATACATGAGATCGCGGATTTGATCTTCGCCCTCGCCTTTTTGCAGGAAGTGGGTCACCTCCTTGGGCGGGTTGAACTCTGTCCACGTTTCGTTGGGGATGCCCGAATCAGGCGCCAGGTTGCCGAATGTAAATAAGGTTTTATCCAACTCAGGGAAATGAGGAAGAAGTTTTTCAGCGATGCGGAGATGACAGATCCATGTGCCCATAGTTAAATGTCGTACTCGTACTGGTCTTTTAATACATTCAAAGATTGCTTGTATTTTTCATGACTATTCATTGGTTGTGCTTTTCCTGATTTCTCCATAAATTGTTTTTCATGAGCTAGTCCAGGGAATTGGTAGTGCAGGTCATCTTTTCCCAATATAGTTAATTCAATACCATCGAGCTTAATATCTTTGAGTTTATCTATTAATTCCTCGACATGTTCCAAACAAGAAAATATTAATTTCAATGCATTGATCTCTTTAGCGAAATTTATGCTCTCTTTTATTATATTTTCCGTAAATTCTCTGCCTGAAATCTTGCATTCGCCAATAGTTAAGTGACCCTCAACTGTGAAAACAATATCAATCTCATTAGGGCGGTTATTTTTAATGAAATTAACTCCATAATATGCGCTATAAACATTTTTCTTGTAAAAATTTGCATTTGCCTGGTCAATAATATAATAACCTGTCAGCAGGTGAATCAATAATCCCTGATCTATTTCAGAAGATACAAGAGTGTTTATCTCGTATTCCCAGTCAATTTTGTCGATTCCAAAAGGATTTTTTATTTCATTTGTGCAACCGCTACAAATGAGTTTAGATTTAAAGTCGTTTACAGGTATCCAGTTTTCAGTAGAACATAAATTGCATTTTATAGTCTTTCCTTGTCGAAGAATATCTTTATCAAGTAGCCATTCGATAATGGCTACACTAGACCTGTCGTCTAACTTCTCACCATTAAATTCCATTTTCAACTTCGCTTTTATTGCAGAGTAAAGCAAGTTGTTTCTAGCTAAGCTTTTTCGCGGCAAGGAATTGATTATTTGATTTTTGACATCCTCATTTTTTACATTATCCCTTACTAATTTCCTTATATTATTAACTTTATTCACATTACTCATTTCGAGCAATAAATTAAGGACGGCTGGGTGCGACATAAGCCAAATATATTTTTCTCCGTTTATTAGCTTAACTAATTCGTTTCCAATGCGGCCTTTATCAGAAAGCTCAGTGCGATAACCAGCAACATCTGCGAAAGTTGAAATGACTTCCCAAGGATTTGGAATTGTTAACTTTATGATTTCATCTTTATTCCAACGTATGATGCGAGTAAGTCCAGATTTTGTAACCCAATAGTTATTGAAAAATAAGTTGTCGAAAGAGAAATCTCTAACTCTTGGCAGAACTATTTCAGGTATTTGTATATCAAGCATTGAATATTGCTGTTGATTATGGGACGAATTTAAAAACTTTAGTGAGTCAGGCGAATCGAATTTGTATTCCGTCTTATTGTCAACAAAATTAACAGGTATGTCCATGGTATCGCCAATGTAATAGTGATCATTGTAAAATTCTTGAAAATTATCTCTCTGAAAGAACCACCCCTCGCTAAGAGCTGGTAACTCTTCCTCTGAAACACTTTTACTAAGAACATAAATATTTTTTCTATTAACAAAAAGATTTTGAAGCAAATCAAGCTTGGATGTAAAAACCTGCTGGCTTATCCATATTGGCCCCTTTGAATAATTATCGTGTGGATTGTATCGTTGTCCTCTTATCGCCCAGAACCAGCAAAACTCTTCTGCGTTTTCCTCTTTAGAAACAATAACAATATGGCTTGTTTCTGATTTTGGTTGGTCTTCTAAAAATCTGTCAATATATATCTGTGCGAGGTGGCTGATTGTGTAATCAAGGATGCTAATAAATTCATTGTTGTTGTCTTTGTGGCGATTTTGATGAAGATATGACAAAATATCTTGTTCAAATGAGAAGGGAGCATTCTCGATTATCTCATTTGGGTGATTTTTTCTATGCTGCGGGTTAATATAGATATGTTGCCACCTAAGCCATTCGTTATTATCAATCACTCCAAACCTTGCTTTGAAATATAAATCAATGTTCGAATCTGTGGAGATATAGGATAAATGTGCCTTGCCTTTGTCAAGATCATAAAAATTGTCTAACAAGAAAAAATTAATGATAGGTTGTCCGAAAAATTCAGGAATATGTTTTTCGCTGTACAGATGTTCGATTCTTATTTCTGTGTGTTTTGTTATTTTATGAATTGCGAACTTACTCCTCCATAATCTTTCCTCAGTTGTATCTGAGAGTTGGTGAAAGGTATTTATAGAGTCTGGATTGTACTTCTTGATTACATCAAACCACTCTTCGTTGATTGTGCCTTCTTCGGAGCATGGAATAGCAAGAAAGTAGCGACCGCCCCAACTCAAACTCGCAATGCTGATAAATTTTTCTACATCTGCTAAAGTTTTAATTACAAACGCAATTCTTGGCGGGCGAACTGTTCTTTTAATAAATTTTGAACCATTTAATTTTTGTTCCATAGTTTTCCCATTCTACTGTGTCAAGTTTCCGATCTTTTAACGTAGTTGTAAGCAAAATGTACTATTTGTGCTTCCTGCCCTCAAAATAATTTGCCCCTGCCGCATAAAGCAGGAACACACCGAGCATGATAAATACAACTGCCTGCAAGCCCAGCCATTTCAATTGCCAAAGCCCAAAGCCTGCAAACACCGCGCCAACCAGGCCATAGAAGACAGCATTACGTATATACCCTGATGCCACACGTTTGGATTGAAACAGGTTGCGTGCAGCAAGTTGTTCTATTTGATGGACTTCATCCTCATGGCGATTTTGGCAGGCAAGTACATCGTCTATGACAGCGGCGCACTCGGTGCATAATCCGCGCTGACAGTATTTGCAAATTCCAATGGCAGGGACGGTGGGGTGGTTGAAGCAATTCATGGTTTCCTCGGTTTTTACGTTTGAACGTTATAACGTTCAAACGTTGATAACTGGATGTCTCAACACGGTCTTCATTTTATCAGGTGCAGCCTTGCGAGGATCGCTGAGATAGATCTCATGATGCATACCGTTCGGGCCGACATTATCCTGTAATCCATTCTCTTTCATGAATTCTTTCATGCGTTCAATTGTTGCTGGTTCAGTGGCGTATGGCCCGATGTGCATGGTTTGCACGCATAAGCCTTCTTCAAAATTAGCCAGCCTCGCTTTGGATAGCATTTCGCTATCCCCTTTCTTCTTGCGGACTTGCTCACGCGCTTCCTCGAACAACTCTTTTGTGATGACATCAGGCTGCATGATCATCAGCGTATAAAACCAATTGTCCTTTACGGTGATGTCAAAGAAGCCATCTTCCACCCCCCATAAACCCTCTAGTGCCATCACGGGGTAATCAATGGCGTTCGTCTTACGCTTCTTGAGCATGAACTTGAGTGTGTATGAAAGCCCATACACGGCTTGTGTTGCTTCTTGAAAGCCAGGTGATGTGCCAGGGGCTTGTCCCTTCTCGATTGCGCCGTCGATCATCACAAATTGCAAGTTGGGCACCTGCACGGCTTCAATCTTTTTTGCAGAAGGTTGATAAAGATATTTGAATTGTTTTTTCAGGTCGAGGGTCTTCATGATTTCTCCTATGTCGAATGCTCCTTCGGGGGCTTAGCCCCCGAAGGAGCATAAAGATCATCCTTTATGAATCACATCTTTCCCATATTTTTCCTGCAATGCATCCATGGCTTCTTGTAGTTTGCGGGACTTCTCGCTTCCTACATCCCATAAACTGAGTTGACGCACCGGAGCGCCGATTCCGCTGACGCCGACCCCGATCAGCCTGACAGGCTGATTCGGCTTGCGGACGGTTTTCATTAACTTGATGGCTGTGCGTGAAATCTCCTCTTCGCTGTCTGTGGATGTGGGAAGCGTAATTTGCCTTGTAATGGTGGTGAAATCGCTCCATCGAATTTTCAGTTTGACGGTTTTTCCAACAAGGTCATTCTTTCGCAATTGCTTTGCCACATCTTTGGCTTGCTCGCGCAGAGTCTTTTCCAGCGTTTTCTCATCGCGCACGTCTACGTTGAAAGTGGTTTCCTGGCTGACAGATTTCGTTTCATATTCTGTCACGATGGGGCGGTTATCTATGCCTTGCGCGTGTTGCCAGAGGTCACGTCCATTTTCACCGAAGAGGTTGACCAATTCTCTTTCGGGCCATTGTGCAATGTCCCCGATGGTATGGATGCCAAGCTCGGATAACCTTTTGGATGTTTTTGGCCCGACACCCCATAACATGTCCGCGGGTAGAAAGGAAAGGAATTTGGCTTCGTCACCTGTTGGGACGATGGTTAATCCATAAGGTGGCTCGTTGCTTTTCTTATTTGATTTCTTCCCAACCTCGGTTGCGATCTTAGCAACGAGCTTGTTGGATGCGATCCCAATCGAGCTGGGCAAATGCAATTCGTTTTTTATCTCAGTTTGCAGGTCCAGGGCGATGCGGGCGGGGGGCTGGTCAATTTCTGAGATGTCGAGAAAGGCTTCGTCGATGGAGATCTGTTCCACTAAAGGAGTCAAAGCCCGCAGTTTGTTCATCACCTTATCGGAATATTCACCATATAGTTTATGCCGCCCGGGCACGATGATCAAATTCCTGCACAAGCGAATCGCCTGCGACATGGGCATGGCGCTGCGCACGCCCACGGCACGCGCGGCATAAGAACAGGATGCAACTACTCCGCGTTCGTTTGGTTTGCCTCCCACTGCAAAAGGTTTGCCTATTAATTCGGGGTTTTGCGTTTCTTCCACCGAGCAGTAGAAGGCATCGAGATCGAGGTGCAGGATGGTTCGAGGCATGTCTGTAATTATAGTGCAACGATTTCAAGGGCGGGTTTCCAGTGTAATAGGAAAAAAAGGCCATAAAATCTCGCTTTGAATATATTGAACATTCCTTTAAGAAAAGATATACTAGAGATGGCGTATAGTCAAAAGGAACCTTTTAGCATTTTTTGGCGTTATTGTTATGGACGAATTGGATATAAGTTTCTCAAATCGCCGAAATATAGTTTCGTAAGATCATTTTCTACAAACTACTTAGCATTGAATTGGATGGAGGAAGAAATGAAATTTGTATCACGACTTGCAACAATATTGCTCCTGCTGGCATTGATGTTGACCCTGATGCCTGGAGCAACATCCAGCGCGAACGCATCCACTTGTTATTGGGCGCAGTTCATCGCGGATGTGACCATTCCAGATGGTACGAACTTTGCGCCTGGCACTGCGTTTAAGAAGACTTGGCGCTTGAAGAACATCGGCACCTGCGCTTGGAATAGCAGTGATGTTTCTTTGATCTTCGATAGCGGCGAAAGGATGGGTGCGCCCGCCTCGGCTGCCCTGCCGACAACTGTCAACCCCGGCCAGACAGTGGATATCAGCCTGGATATGACCGCGCCAAGTGCAGCTGGTCATTACTTTGGCTATTACAAATTCAAGAGCACATCCGGCGGAGTGTTTGGCATTGGTTCAACCGCGAATAAAACCTTCTGGGTTGAGATCAATGTATCCACCTCCTCAGGCACAGGCTATGACTTTACCGCAAACGCCGCCACTGCCGCCTGGTCCAGCGGCGCGGGAGCCTTGAGCTTCCCCGGCACGGATGGAAGTGCAAACGGTTTTGCGTTGAAATTAGATACTCCGAAACTTGAAAGCGGTGTTACTTCGGCGCAGCCTGGCTTGTTGTTTGTCCCAAATAACGTCACCAATGGATATATCCAGGCCAGCTACCCTGCGTTCAAAGTGCAGACCGGTGATCGCTTCCAGGCGACGATTGGCTGTGAATTCGGCTCGACCACTTGTTATACAGCCTATCGCCTTGATTATCAGATCGGCACTGGCGCTGTGAAAACCTTCTGGACCTTCCGCGAAAAATATGAAGGCTGGACTTATAACGTCAACTTGAGCCTGAACTCACTTGCAGGCCAGGATGTTAAGTTCATCCTTGTTATCTCTGCATACGGCTCTCCCGCTGGTGACCGAGCTTTGTGGGTCAACCCCATCATCTCACGTCCGGGTGGCGGCACGCCTCCGACAGTCCCGCCGACTGTTACTGGAACGCCTCCCACTCCAACCTCAACTCCGCCTGTTACACCCATACCGGCAGCATGTGACCGCGCACAGTTCATCGCAGATGTCACTGTACCGGATGGCACCAGCTTTGCTCCAGGCTTTACCTTCAGCAAAACATGGCGCTTGAAGAATGTTGGCACGTGTACATGGTCAAACTACAGCCTGATCTTTGACTCCGGTGAAAAGATGGGCGGGCCAGATTCCGCGCTCATCCCAACTTCTGTGGCGCCCGGCCAAACAGTGGATATCACCATTCAGTTGACCTCACCCACCACAGCCGGCACATATCGTGGTTACTGGAAACTCAAGAACAATACCGGTATTCCATTTGGCATTGGCTCTGCTGGAACAAAATCTTTCTGGGTAGAGATCAAGGTTTCAGGCACGGGTACTGTTCCGGGGACTGCCACAAAGACAAACACTCCCGGTACCCCAAGCACGCCTGTTACACCTGCAACCCCGGGTGCAGGCACAAACTATGACTTCGTTGCGAATGTGTGTGCTGCCAAATGGTACAGCGGAGCGGGCGAATTACCCTGCCCCGGTACAGATGGCGATGCAAAAGGCTTTGTGCTGATCACCACTCCATCCAAATTGGAGAATGGCACAACCGACAGCCGCACAGGTTTAGTCACCTTCCCGCAGAATATCAACAATGGATATATTCAGGGCATTTACCCACTCTATAATGTTAAGGCTGGTGATAGGTTCCGCACCATTGTTAACTGTGAGAATGGCGCAACCTCCTGCTACGTTGTATTCAGGCTGGATTATTCACTGGAGGGCAGTTCGTCGATCCAAACTTTCTGGGCCTTTGTTGAAAAATACGAAGGCGGCATCTACTCAGCCGACATCGATCTTGGCGCTCTGGTAGGCAAGAATGTGAAGTTCGTCCTTACTGCGCTTTCCACTGGTTCACCTGCGGGTGATCGCGCGCTTTGGGTTGCGCCCATCATTTACAATGCGTCCTCTGTTGTGCCAACGATAACCAACACGGTGCCGGCAGCGACAATTTCAACGACACCAACTTTTTCGCCGACCCCCACTGCCACCTCAACTCCAACTGCAACGGCGACCCCATAATTTGCCCAACATAAAAAGTTCCCGTTGTTGAAAAGCAACGGGAACTTTTGCATTAGGCAATCGTCCTCTTTGGATAAGGAGACATTATGAAACGGCTACTGATTCTGCTTTTGACATTACTTACAGCCTGCATACCCCTCGCCTCTGAAACACCCGACTCCTTCTTTAATCTGACACCTGCTTCTGCCGACCTCAGCCTTGATTCTACGCCCGAGGAGATTCAGCGCGCCATGTGGGAAAGCGCCGCAAAGTGGACGACCCTCCAAATGGAAGGCAGCATCACCTGGTACCTGGCAGACGAAACAATACAAGAATTTCAGGAGAAAGTCTGGCTTGACCCGCTTAATAACCGTTACAAAGTTGAATTGAACGGGGTCACAAATAGCACCGATAAATTTTTAAAAATTAGCGATGGTTCGAATATTTACAATATTAACTTAAATTCGGGGCAGGTTGAAAATTTTGCCTATCCAGATTTTGCACGTGTGGGGCAATATATTCCTCCTCTGGTTGAAGGTGAAGCCTACCCGAATCCCATTTGGGCGCAAATAGGCACGCCGCTTTCTCAACTTGCTTTTGCCTCAGACTATGCCCAAAATGAAGGAATATTCAAATCAGTTGGTATGGATACGGTTGCCGGGCGAGATGCCCTGATCGTTGAATGGTATTTCAACGAAAACAGTGCTCCCTCCTGGAAGATGTGGCTGGATACGCAAACCGCCGTCATATTGAAATTGCAGGATTTTGGAAAAGATGGGAGCGGCCGACTGGAAGGGGAACGTGTTGTGGTTAACATTGCTTTTCATCAGGCAATGGACCCCTCTGTTTTTACCGTTCCAGATGAGCTGTCGCAGGTTGTGAATCCGATTCAGACTGGGCAAATTCCTGTTGTAACTGAATCAAGCACAACGTCCAAAGTGGAAGCGGGGGAGTTGTATTTCTTCATGCAGCCGAGGAAGGCTGGCCAATCCATTCAGTTGGTCAAGGTGTCAGCTTTATGTATATTCGATAGCGGCAAATGCCCGGCGGTAGAAAAAATCGAAGTCCCGTTTGCTTTTAACTTCAACCTCAGTCCATTAAGCTGGTCGCCCGATGGAAAATATGCTGCGTTCTCGTATTCCGATAACTCAAGCGGAACCCCCACGAAATTATGGCTGTTCGACGCGAATGCAAAAACATGGACTTCGCTGACGCAGTTCCCATACATCGACCCACCATTTTGGTCACCTGATGGTGCGTGGATTGCGTTCCGCACGCAGGATGGCGTGGGCGGTGAGGACGTATATGTGGTGCACCCGGATGGTTCAGAGTTAAAGAGTGTTTCTGGAGCCCTGCCTGCGGAAGGACGGCCTTATATTATGGATGGCTGGTACACGGAAAATATCATTATGCGTTCGGCTTTGCCTGGCAGTGCAGGCAATATTTATCTAGTCCGCGCCGCAAATGGACAGGCGCGCCCCATGTTTGAGACGATATTGACGAAGGCTCAGTTCGTGGCCTCACCGGATGCAGGCTTTCTTGCATATGATGATTATGATAGCAACACACAAAACCATGCGCTGAAAGTGATGGAACCAGACGGTGCAAACTCGATGACAGTTGCCAATTTTTCTGGCGGTTCCATTTACCCGCTGATTTGGTCACCAGATAGCACCTTAATCGCCTTCAATTATTACAGCAGTTTTTCAAGCGGGGAGCCCAGTGCAGAAGTATATGTGGTGAGTCGTACTGGGAAAAATCTAACCCTTGTATATAAGGGCACAACAGTTGGCCGCTTGATCTTTTCGCCAAGCGGAAGATATTTATTGGTTGAAGAGACTACTTCGGTCTCAGGTGGCCATTTGTTTTTGGTTGACCTTCAAACGCTGAGTCAGAAAATCCTGGCTGCGCCGGGGCTGTCTACTGAATATGATTGGTATGCGCCTTCGTGGAGACCGTAGTAAAAAGATGACTTACCTCGAAGTTAATCTTTCGTGGGTAAGTTTGTTTTAAGAGAAAAAAGGAACGCGGATTCTTTGAATCCACGTTCGTCAGCGTCCTGTATTGTATTTGGGGTTAATTATTTTTTCTTCACATCCAACACAACAATTTTGGTTGAATGATTGAACGGGTTTGGGTCGGTGATGGGTGTGCCAACAGGGTTGTAGCCTGTAAAATCTTCGGGCACGGAGATTAATTCTTTGATCTTCAAATATCCATCTTTGCAAAGTTCTTCGAGCGTTTGCATGTATTCCTGCCCGCTGACGTAAAGCGCGTTGTTGATGGCGATCAGAGTCCCGCCATCATTAATGAGCGGACGAACTTTGTTTATCAGCCGCGCACTCTCTTTTTCCTGATCAACTTTGCCTTTTGAGGTGGTCGAAAAAAATGGCGGGTCGATGATGACGCAGTCAAAGTATTTTTTGTCGCGTTTCATGTTGCCAACTTGCTCGAAGAAATCTCTGGAGATGAAATCTCCCTTTTGAATGGGGAAGCCATTAAGTGTATATGAATCTTTGGCGAGGTTGAGGAATTCACGGTTTAAGTCTATTTGCACCACGCGGCTGGCTCCGCCTTTGAGCGCGGCAACTCCGAAACTGCCCGTGTAGGCAAAGGTGTTCAGGATGGATTTGCCTTTTGAGTTTTCGATAAGCCACTGGCGCAGGTTGCGCGTATCGAGATAGAGACTCGCGTCCCGATTTAGGGTGAGGTTGATCGCGTACCAGACTTCATGTTCCTTGACTTTGCGGTCCAACCCTGTTCCAAATAAGAGTTTGCCACGTTTGTCTTCGGGTGTTGTGCCATTCCGTGTTTTGACAATTCCTGCACGAAGCCAATTTAGGGATGTGGTTAGGAATTGCTGGGCTTCCTGAACAAATAATTCACCCTGCTTAACATCATCGGCATAGTTGTGAATGACAACAGTTGAGGCATATAGATCAATGGCGAGATCAGGGAAGCCCTCGGTAAATCCATTGAAGAGGCGGAAGGCTGATTCATGGCGCGAGTCCATCAGGGGCATACGGGAAGCAAGAGCTTTTTCGAGCAACTGAGTCAGGGACGGTGTTGTCATATTATTTTTTGTATATTCTTTGGGTTGAACACTGAGATCTGTTTTATTCCTAAAATTGCCTGAGCCTCGGCACTTAACTCCACCCAGTAGAAACTGCGGTGCTCTGAGTACGGATCAATTTTGAAGACGGTGCCTTCATGCCAGCCTTCGTTTTCACCAAACTTGGAGTCTAGATAAATTTTTACTTTGTCGCTAATATGGATGGATTCGGTCATGATGTTTGTGGAATTCTTCAAAAAACTCTCTGCCAATTTCTTGACAGAGAGTTGGATGAAAACGCTTCAGTTTCTGACTTAGAAATTGTCTGAAAAGTAGGGACACAGCGAGTCAATTCAAGATTTTGGCCGTAAATCGTTTCGCTGTGTCCCT
>NZ_JBXMTI010000071.1:0-85852 GCF_057083605.1 Candidatus Villigracilis sp.
CCCTGTCTGGAGTAATCACCAGATGAATCTAGAACTGAGTGATGATGCTATGTATTTTCAAAAGCAAAGAGGTTTTTATCCTAATGGAGATGCTGTTGAAATTACTGCGATGGATAAACTTAAGAACAAGATATGGAGTGCAAGTGTGCCTGCAATTAGTAGAATGTCAGTAAATTCCTCTGGGGTTTATATACTTACTTTAGACGGGATACTAGTGAGATTAAACTTATCTGATGGTCGCTCGAACGATTTGATAGAATTTATACCTCCTCCTGCCCTGTCTAGCACATTAGAAAATGGAGACGTAGCAGGGTATGGATATTATGTCGCCGTTGACCCTAATAATCAAACTATTTTTGTATATTCGGGGGATAGTGCCCAATTGTTTGCTTATCGTTTACCGATTTCTCCGTAAAGTAACAGCACCTTCAAATGCTCCTTGCGCCATTCTCGGCGATTTGAGCCTCTGGTGAGGAATATAAGGCCATGAAAAATCTGCTAAGTTTTTATGCGTTCGTTATCAGCATATTCATTTTCGGATGCTCAAGCAATATCGCATCCAATCCTGCTTCTACGCCATCGCCTGAGCAAATGGATAAGAGTCCATTCACAGGTATCCCTTGTGCCGCACCATGTTGGTATGGGCTTGAAGTTGGAGAATCGAGTGAGGGCGATGTGATGGCTGTTTTGCCTACATTGGCATTTATTCATCAAGATTCGATACAGGTGATTCGAAGGGATTCAATCACAAACCTTGACTATAAAACATTTTCCCCAGGAGTGGAAATTCGCGCAAGTTGTGTCAACCCTTTTCGAGAGTGCTTAACATTGACTATTGCGAACGATGCCTTAACTAAAATCGTCCTCGGACTGAATTACGAAATCATGGCCGATGAAGCGATCGGATATTTGGGAAATCCAGATTATTTAGGAGTTGCACCCATAGGTAGCGAATATTTTGTTTGCGAGGTGTACATGGTTTGGAGTCATAGCGGTCTAGCGCTCACATCAACTTTTGAGGCCCGAAACAATATAAAAGACATTGAAAAATATTGTGACATTGTTTACCAGACCGGTAAGCTTCCATCCAGTTTGTTAATTCAAGAAGCAAAATATTTGTCAGATGCGGAATTGAGGGCAATAATGTCGCCGGAAAGCTCCAATACGTTTTTTGAATTCACAGGAACAGCCCCAGACAATTGATAATTGAAAAATGTCGCGGAAACAAAAAAGACTGCGACCCCAAAAATCAAACCGATATCAAGTCTTTGATCTCATCAAAGGTGGAGGGGCCGATACCTGGCACTTCCATGATCTCTTCAATGGTGGAAAAGAGCCCGTTCTCGGTGCGATAGTCAATGATGCGTTGGGCGATGGTGGGGCCGATGCCAGGCAGGGTATCCAACTCTTCAGCGGTGGCAGTGTTGATATTGATCAAATCTGTGTTTGTACTCGTGCCCGAAGGTTCAACCGTCTCCGTGGCGCCAGGCAATTCCAGCGATGAAGCCTCCTCGGGGGGCTCTTGCCCCGTCAGATAAGGGATGACCAATTGCTGGCCGTCAGTAAGAAGCGCGGCCAGGTTGATCGCCTCAACATTTGCACTCGATAATAATCCGCCTGCCGCATCGATCGCATCCTGAATGCGCGCGCCTTCCGCGAATTCATATAAACCCGGGCGCGGCACAGCGCCGATCACATGTACCGCAATCGGTGCCTTGGTTGGCGCAGGCTGCAAGATGATCGGCTGACCCGCCGGTGCGCGCGAAACAAATACCAGCACGCCCGCCAGCACAAAACCTGCCATCACACCCAGCAATACATATAAAGCATTTTTCATAACTGCAATTCTACT
This sequence comes from Candidatus Villigracilis sp., assembly GCF_057083605.1. Taxonomy (NCBI): domain Bacteria; kingdom Bacillati; phylum Chloroflexota; class Anaerolineae; order Anaerolineales; family Candidatus Villigracilaceae; genus Candidatus Villigracilis; species Candidatus Villigracilis sp. The sequence continues at coordinate 1,853 of NZ_JBXMTI010000071.1, forward strand.
CCAACTTCATCACCAGCAAGTCCTCGCCTGTTTGCCTGAACACGTCAGCAATATCAAATACCTTTTTCATTCGTTGAAAATAGCGCGGCATTCCTTCATAAGGAACCGCTTTGAACCCAAACTTTTCATACATCGGTCCGTTGTGAGCAATGCACATTAAGTATAACGGCCTCGAAGACCTTCTCAGCAACTCCTCAATCACCTTCCGCGCAATCCCCTGTCCGCGATATTCGGGCGGCACTGCAATCGAAGCCATTTCCTGGATGTCTGCCCCGTGAGGCTTGATCTGCCCGCAGCCGATCACTTCGCCTTTGTCATTCACCGCCACGATAAAACGCTTCCAATCCAAACCTGTGGGGTTGATCCCGACTAAATGAATCAGATCCTTAATTTGAGTGGATTCTGATTCCAAAGCAGGGCGAATTTCGTAATTGACCATAAGCTTATCCCGCTCCCGCCGCCACGATAATAATAAAGGCGGCAATGAACCAATGGATCAAAAAAGGCCAGACGAAGGATTTTGTTCGGTACGCCACCCAGCCGAAGGCAAATCCGCCAAAAATAGTGGAGAGGGTTTCGAGTTCTGGCTTGGTGATATGTGCCAGCGCAAATGGAACAGCCTGCAACCACATGGCTTCAGGCCCAAATTTGCGGGCATAGGCAAACAGAATCCAACCGCGAAAAATAAATTCCCAACCGATCAGGTCAAGGAATTGTATCCACGGCACGCCATACACATAGCGCTCATAATAGGCCTGCATGATAGGGTCGCCACTGCCTACAAAGTAAATAAGGGGAGCCAAAAAGAGAACACCAATGGCAGTGTAGGTCAGCCCGAGTTTCCAATCGCCAAGAGAAAACCCATACTCCCTCGGATTCTCACGGAATATGATCAGGATAATAAAAAGCGGAACTATAAGATATAAGATGACACGATCCCAATATTTATGGGCTGTCAGCCTGTGATAATGATCCACCATCAGCAACAAAGTGCTGACAATGGTGACGGTCACTACTTTCCAATCAAAGTTCAGTTTTTCGCCGAGAAGATATTTCATTATATTGTCTCTCAATCAGAATCTTTATTAAGGTGTCACCCTGAGCGACAGCGAAGGGTCTATAAGATAGTCGGAGAATTCTTCGCTATCGCTCAGAATGACAAGCAAAACAACTATCAATACGGGAAGTGCGCTTTATTTCCATCTGGAGCAAGTAAGGCTGCAATTTTATCCGCATCGCGCGATAACTCAAATCCCCAGTTCAGGAAGAGCAGGAAAATGCCAAAGACCGCAAATGCAACAATCCATTTTCCTGTATTCGACTCATTCCATCGTATCAAAACAACTTTAAGTCCCGCTGCCCAGAAATTGGCCGCGAGAATGGCAAAGTATGGGATCAACGCAAGGTGAAATCGGTCTTCTGCGAGGATGAAGACGTGAGGTAGTGTGTAAAAAGTTAAAAGCAAAAGCAAGAGAACCGTTTGCGGATTCCACTTCAAAAGTGTTAATCCAAATGAAGCAGAGATGGAAACTAACACAAACGGCAATAGCAAAATCGCAGAAATGGCAAGCAGGATTGGTTTTGGAATAAACCCGATAATATTATTGGAATAAAAATACATCAAGACGCGCTTTTCCAAGCCGAAGAAGAAGCCAAGCCTGTTGACAGCCAGTGGGATAAATCTCTCAGGTTGGGCTTTGATGAACTCCAATGCTTTTTGAGTGCCAACCTCATCACGCTCTGCATCGTCCATGATGGTGAGCAGATCCAGTGAGGGGCCAAAGATGAATGACCCGTTCCCTTGCGGGTGATAGCCGAGATAAAGGTTATATCCCATGGATGTCTCGATCCCTATGAGTTTGTGATGTAGCAGAGAATTGCGAATGACCCAGGGAGCGATGACTAAAACAAAAACTGCTGCAATCAACAAGGCTTTCCTGCGATGTAAATAAAATAGATAAAGAATAGCCAAACTTGCAAATGGAAGAATCACGGAACGTGTAAGAGCGGTTAATCCGAGGAAGAGGCCAGAAAATACGATGTTGAATTTAGACGGATTTTTAATGGATTTGAGAAGAAAGAGAAAAGAAGCAAGCAGGAGGATGAAGAAGGGATTCTCTGTGCCAAGCCCAAGGGGATAAACCAAAAGCATTGGATATGCAGCAGCAACCCATGCAGAAGCCTGAGCGGTTCTCTCAATCTTCTTTCTTCCTTCTTCTTTCATTTCAGTAGAGGAAAAAGGAAAGAAGGAAAGATGTTTTGCAACCCAATACGTCAACGGGGCCAGTGGCGCACCAAGAAAAATGACTTGCGCAAGGCGGGCGGCGAAGAAACGCGAGAAATCCAATCCATTGAAAAAATAGACAACCGCTAAGAACGCAGGGTAAAGCGGCGCGCGGAATGATGTATAGAGTCCGTATTTTGGGTCGTATCCATTTGCAGTTGAAAGGTCAAAGCTCACATATGGCGCAAGCAATTTCAAATCTTCTTGGGCATACCAGCGAAAGCCATGTCCAGAAGCGAGGCTGCGTGCGAGCATGTCATACTGGAACATGTCATCGAGGCCGATTCCCAGTCCGCGGGTAAGCAGGATGGGGATTAAACGCAAAACTAGCGCGATGATATAAATGCGAATTGGAAAAGATAATTTCATTTTCGCAATTTTTCAATTCGACGCACAAGATAAGGAGAGAAACGGTCTTTGTACTTTTCCCACAGTTCAGGCAGTTTCCAATCGTTGCCAGTTATTTTATGGCGACAATTTGGTGAGCCACAATAGCATTCGAATTCATCATAAGGGCCGCCGTCAGACATGGCGTAATCGAATGTCAACTCTTCACCCGAGTCGATATCGCGCATGGCTACCAAGCCTATCTGACCGAAGAAGCCTAAATTTGGATCGCAGGAATGATTGAAGCAATCATTCGGTTCTTTTTCCTCAGCGGTCAATAAATAAAGTTCTTCATTCACTTGCAAAACGCGTTGGGTGAAACGCGGCATGGTTGGATCCAATTCATCCTTATGGACGATCTTACCGCCCCACATGGAAACCAGCTCATCCTTCAAAATTTTTTCGCGCGCAAAAACACCGCATCCACCTTCAGCATGGTCACGCGCTTCACATTTTGGGTTGAGATAGGAAAAGGTCATTTCACCTCAGGTATTGAAAAAACTCTTAACACGAAGGGCACAAAGGGATTCTTAAGGGTTTCATCGAAAATAAAGTGGAGATAAAAGCTATAGAAAGCGAATCAGGCATAAAGTCCAGAAAGAAGCGAGGGAATGCTAGAGATAAGTTAGCGGGTGATAAGTCTGATTAAAATTTCCAGAGGGGATTCGGCATGAGTTGAATTATACAAAGAAAACGAGCGACAAGGAGACGCCTCGTCGCTCGTACAAGGATCAATCAATGTTTATTTGTTGCTGCCCTCTGTATCGGCTGTGCCAGCGGTGATTCTCTGAGCAAGCAGTATCGGCAAGGCTGTGATCAAAACAACCAGCATGGCAGTGACATTGGTGATGGGACGGCTGCGTGGCTTGAACATTTGACCAAGGATCCAAATCGGCAAAGTTTCCTGTTGGCCTGCGGTAAATGTCGTCACGATCACTTCATCGAAGGAAAGCGAAAATGCGAGGATCGCTCCTGCAAGCAGGGCTGTTGCAATATTTGGGAGAACGATATGCCAGAATGTTTGGAAGGAATTCGCACCCAGGTCCATCGAGGCCTCGATCATGGAGCCGCCAGATCGGCGGAAACGTGCAAGCACATTGTTATAAACGACAACCACACAAAACGTCGCATGTCCAATGACGATGGTCCAGTATGAAAAAGGAATGGTCATCAAACTCATGGCGGAGCGCAAGGCAATGCCTGTCACAATACCTGGCAGGGCAAGCGGCAGGATCAACATGAAGGAGATCGCTTCCCTGCCAAAGAAATTACTGCGATAAACAGCCGAAGCTGCAAGTGTGCCCAACACCAAAGCACTGACGGTTGCAAGCGACGCCACACGAAGAGACAACCCCAACGCTGATTGCATTTCTGGATTTGCAAGCGCTTGAGGAATCCATTTAAGGGTCAAGCCGGGTGGAGGAAAAGTATAAGCTGCGGTATCTGTGGTAAATGAATACAAAAAGATCAACCACAAAGGAATATGCAGGAAGAGGATGACTGCGAAGGCGCTAGCTTGCAAAAGCCACGATCCCCGCTCGCTGGAGGCGTGAGATAACTTTTTAGATAGCATCCAGGGCTCCTAACTTGCGGGCGATCAGAAGATAAACGACCATGATCAAAATAGGCCCCATCGTAAAGGCGGCAGCGAGAGGAATGTTATTGGATGTCCCTTGAAACGAGAGCACAGCGCGGCCAATGGTATAAGCTGAATTGCCGAAGAGCTGAGGGACGATGAAATCGCCGAGGGTCAACGAGAAGGTAAAGATCGAGCCTGCGATCACACCAGGAAAAGCCAGCGGCAAGATGACGTTACGAAAGGTCTGCGCAGGTCTTGCTCCGAGATCGCTGGAGGCTTCGATCAGGGATTTTGGCACACGTTCCAAAGCCGTTTGAATCGGAATCACCATATAAGGCAGCCAGATGTATACGAATACAAGAAAAATGCCTGTATAAGAAATTGCAAGCGAAGGCCCCCCAACTATGGGAAGCGATAAATACCAATCTAATAATCCATCCAGATGAACGATTCTGGCGAACCAGGAGACGATCCCCTCTTGAGCGAGCAGCAACTTCCAGGAATAGACGCGCACCACGTAACTTGACCAAAGCGGAAGTGTGACGCCAAGATACAGCAAGGTCTTCATGCGCGGGGAGGCAAAACGTGCCATGTAATAAGAAAGTGGAAAAGCCAGAATCGCACAAGCAATGGTCACTAATGCCGCCATCACTGTTGTGCGGGCAAATATCTGCAAATTGGATGTCTCAAATAACTTGGCGTAGGTATTCAGGGTGAACTCGCGCACGATCTGCCCAGTGAAACTATCCAATGAAAAAAAGCTGTTGATCAACAGGGAAATCAATGAGCCTACATAGATCACCAAAAACCAGATCAGAGGCGGCAGAAGTAGAAGCGCCAATACAAGTTTCGGCCTTAAGTATAAATAAGTTGAAATACGGCTTAACATGCTAGCCTCCCAACTTGCTGATATGTTCTTTCTTCCACAACAAACGAGCAGGTTGGCCTTTGGCTTTCATCACATCCATTGAAGTGGACTTGAGATTTTGTTCCACTACCACCAGGTCGCCGCCACCTTCCAATTCAACGAGGTAGCGCGTATATAAGCCAAGATAGATCACATCACGTACCTTACCTATCGCTGAGTACATATCGGTATCTGCTTTGGCATCCAAACTGGAGAGATGAATCTTTTCAGGGCGGATGGAGAATTTATCCTCCGAGCCTGTGATGCGTTTTGCCACTTCCCCGCCAATAAGGTTCGACACTCCCACAAAGCCTGCCACGAACGGAGTCTGTGGGTGCTCATAAATTTCAGCGGGCGACCCAATTTGCTCGACCTTGCCTTCGTTGAACACTGCGATGCGGTCACTCATGGTGAGCGCTTCTTCCTGATCGTGTGTTACAAAGATAAAAGTGATTCCCACTTCGCGTTGAATGTTCTTTAATTCGACCTGCATCTGCTGGCGCAATTTTAGGTCGAGTGCGCCAAGCGGCTCATCGAGCAGCAAAACTTTGGGATGATTGATCAAGGCACGGGCCAGCGCGACGCGTTGTCTTTGCCCTCCTGAAAGTTGGGACGGCTTGCGATATCCAAACCCAGGTAAACGCACAAGGTCGAGCATTTCGCCAACGCGTTTCATGCGCTCCAGTTTGGACATTCCCTTGATCATCAGGCCATAAGCAATGTTATCGTCGATGGTCATGTGAGGGAATAACGCATAGTCTTGAAAAACCGTGTTTACAGACCGCTCATAGGGCGGCAGGTTGGAGACATCCTGTCCGTATAAAAATATCTGCCCGCTGGAAGGGCGGTCAAACCCCGCGATCATTCGGAGGCAGGTTGTTTTCCCTGAACCCGAAGGCCCAAGCATGGAGAAGAATTCCCCATCTTGGATCTCCAACATTACATCATCCACCGCTTTCACTTCCCCAAAATGTCGGCTTACGTTTTTGAATAAAATTGCAGATTCGCTCATGCGCACTCTCTGGTGTCGTTTGTTTTTTATTAGGATATGAATTATACAGATGATTCCATTTAAGTCACTCAACTTGCGCGCCCAATTGTGATTCCCTGAGCGGAGCGAAGGGTCTCTACCTCTGAAATACGAGATGTTTCGCTCCGCTCAACATGACACTCCGCAGGATAAGTAATTCATATCCCAGAACAAATTTCAAGCCGCGTGGAGCTTCTCCACGCGGCTTGATCTTAATAGTTGAGAAATTTATTGGCTTTGAATCGCGATGTAATCTTCAGTCCACTTGTCGTATGTGACGCAGGTCAGGCCGTTGTAACATTCAGCCGTCGGTGTCTTCCAGAAATAAATCTTATCGAAGTCATCGAAGCCATTGACGGAACATCCCTCATCGGTCAGCAATTCGTTGCCAGTACAAGCGGCAGGAACAGCAGGAACGGAACCGAACCAGGCAGCCAGGTCACCCTGAAGCTTTACATCCAAAGAATGTTCCAGCCACAAGTAGGAACAAACGGGATGTGGAGCATCCTTGTGCATCATAGTGGTATCTGCCCAGCCAGTGGCGCCTTCCACAGGAATGACGGAGGCAATGGGTTGACCATCGTATTGCAAGAGGTTGACTTGAATAGGCCAGCTTGAGGAGGCTGCAAAGCCCTCGTTCGTGAAGTCTTCCATGTGAACGAGATAATCGTGCCAGTACTTCGGAACGATCTCGGCCTGTTGCTTCAGCAAATCGATGACAGCATCGTACTGTTCCGGTGTGAGGAAGTACGGATCATCGATGCCAAGCTCAGGGTTGTGATACTTCAAGTAGACAGCCGCATCCGCAATATAGATCGGGCCATCATAGGCCTGAACGCGGTCCTTGTTGGATTTACCGTCAGGAAGGGTCTGCTCTTCAAACACGACATTCCATGATGTAGGAGGTTCGGGGAATACATCGGTGTTGTACATCAACACATTCGGGCCCCACTGGTAGGGAACGCCATAATGTTTTCCATCAACAGTATGCCAGGGTGCATTCTGCAAACGTTCATCAACAGTATTGTAGGAAGGCACTTTGCTGATGTCGACTTCCTGCACAATACCACCCTGAATCAAACGCAGGCTGGCATCACCGGAAGCAGTTACGAGGTCATAACCGCCATCAGACATCAAACGAACCATTTCATCGGAAGTAGCGGCATCTTGAACTTTTACAACACAACCCGTTTCCTGTTCAAAGGTGGTAACCCAATCGTAGGCAGGGTCAGTTGCACCACGCTCGAGATAGCCAGGCCAGGCAATGATGGAAACTTCGCCTTCACCTTCGCCACCGCTTCCTGAACCTGATCCTCCAACAGAAGGCAAGACGACAGTCGGTACATCAGGCAGGTTACCTCCACCACCCCCACCACCGCTGCCTCCTCCACCGCCGCCACCAGTCTCAGGGGCGGAAGGCGCGCCACATGCAACGACCACAAAGCTGGCCAGCACCAGGATTACCAACAAGTTAAAAACAAACTTCTTCATTATTCTCTCTCCTTTAGAATATCAAAACACGTTTAGACAAAAGACGAGTTGAAGATAAAGCTCCGCCGCCACCTCCTTTCAAGCAATCATAATTACACCTAGGTTGCCCTTTGACCTAAAAAGAATGTGTCAACCTGAGGGAGCGTGTTCGTTGCGACCGAAGGGTCTCCGATTACATTATCACAGATGCTTCGGGCGAAGAACGCCCTCAGCATGACACAACGAGAGTATGGCAACACCTGAATTAATTACACCACCGTCATATATTGGATACGATTTATCTTGTTTTCACAATTATATTGAACGCGAACGGGAAGTCAATCACTAGTTGCCGAATAGGACATAGCGCATCTCGCCGCACTCAAACCTGCTGCAACAAAACCAGCCAAATCCAACGCTGACGGTGATTTCATAGCCTCTCATGGCGGTATAATCCCACATGGTAAAAAAATAATTTTGGAGAAAACAACCAATGACAGACCTTCCTATTCATGCGCTTAGCGCTGAACATAAAATGCTCCGGGATGCGGCGCGTGATTTTGCACAAAAAGAGATCGCCCCTATTGCCGCGCAATTCGATGAGAGCGGAGAGTTCCCATCTGCAACGATCAAGAAAATGGGCGAGCTGGGGTTCATGGGCATCGAAGTCCCTGAGCAATACGATGGCGCAGGCATGGATTCGCTTGCCTATGTTCTCGCCCTCGAAGAGATCTGCAAAGTGGATGCTTCGCATGGCGTCATTATGTCGGTCAATAATTCCTTGTATTGTCATGGCATTCTAAAATTCGGCACCGAAGAGCAAAAGAAAAAGTTCATTCCCCCCATCGCTTCTGGCAAAGCCATTGGCGCATATTCTCTCACCGAATCCCAAAGCGGATCGGATGCCGCCACCATGAAAAGCCGCGCCATACGCGATGGCGATTTTTATATATTGAATGGGCGCAAATCCTGGGTTACTAGTGGGCCCGTTGCAAATTATTTTGTCGTCTTTATGATGACAGACCCAACTAAAAAACAAAAAGGTGTAAGCGCATTTTTGGTGGAGGGCAATGCTCCTGGTTTGATACGTGGGAAGAAAGAACCGAAACTAGGCATCCGTGCTTCAGCCACCAGCGAGTTGATCTTTGAAGATTGCCGCATCCCCGCTGAAAATAGACTCGGCCAGGAAGGTGAAGGCTTCAAAGTCGCCATGACCGTTCTGGATGCAGGTCGCATTGGCATTGCGACACAAGCGCTTGGGATTGCAGAAGCGGCCTACGAAGCAGCGAGGCAGTATGCGAGTCAGCGTGAAGCGTTTGGCAAGCCAATCGGCTCATTCCAGGGAACAGGCTTCAAGATCGCAGATATGAAGACCCGCATCGAAGCATCCCGTTTGTTGATCTACAATGCCGCAATCGCAAAGGAAAATTCCAAACATAGCAGCGGACGATATTCCTTGGAAGCCTCCATGGCGAAATTATTTGCATCCGAAACCGCGATGTTCGTTGCACATCAGGCTGTGCAAATTCACGGCGGCATGGGCTATAGCAAAGAACTGCCCGTTGAACGATATTTCCGCGATGCGAAGATCACCGAAATTTACGAGGGCACAAGCGAAATTCAGCGCCTTGTGATCTCGCGCAGTGAATTGGGAATGAAATAATTCCACAAATGTACAGCAATAAAATAAAGGACTTTCTGGGTAAAACAGAAAAGGTCTTGCCCAAGCGTGGACTCCTCGCGCTTGGGTTTATTTTGCTGGTTTGTGCGCAGGTTTATTTTGAAACACGAGGGCCTTTTGGGGAACACATCACTTGGGCAATCATCTGGAATGCGGTCCACAAACTTGAGATCGTCAACTACGATAATGTTTGGTCTGCCCTGCCCTATTTGTTCGGCGGCCTTTTGCTCTGGCTATGGCTGGGGAATTTTCAATGGAATGAAGCGCCACATACTGGCGAAGTAGCGAAAGTAAAAAGTATTCGTTGGGCGCATATTTCTCCACAGCTAATCATCATTGGAACGCTTTACGTTTATCTTATCTTCCGCATCACACAGCATCACACTACAAATCTTGAACCCTTTTTGTGGATACTCTCTCTCATCTGGCTGACCTATCTTATTTGGAATTGGGACAGGCAAAGCAATACAGACCTTTCCCTGGATTTCGACGCATCCGACTTAACCTCCATTTTGCTCCTGCTCTTCATCGGTATCGCCATTGGAGCCTTTGCACTTACCGATCTTCCGATCCAGATCATCCATGACGAAGACCCATTTTGGGAAGCAGGCCGCATCATTACATTAGGGGAATATAAAGCCTCATTCTTTGATGTTGGCGTATTCACATTTCCGCTTTTGACTTCGATCTTTCAAAGCTGGGTCATGCGGATATTCGGCTTAACCTTTTGGAGTTGGAGATTTTCCTCTGTACTTGCAGGAGTTGCCACAGTTGTTCCTCTTTACCTCTTTGCGCGTAGTTGGTTTGGTCAACGTGTGGCATTCACGGCGGGGATGATGATGCTGGTCAACCCGTATTTTCTTTCATTCAGCAGGTTTGGCTATAATAACATCCAATCTTTATTCCCCGTCACACTCGCAATTTTTCTTTGGGAAAAAGGAATTCGTAAAAACAGCATCTTTTATCTCTGGCTGGGCGGGCTGGTCGCAGGGCTTGGTTACTACAGTTTCTTCGCCGCATGGATTGGCACAGTCGCCATAGGGTTGAGCATCTTCTATTTATGGTTTCGCAAACAGATTTCGCAAAAACAAGTTTGGATATTCCTCGCCATTCTCGTCATCGCCTTCACCCTCATGGCAGCCCCGCGGATTGCCTTTGCCACAAGCAGTGGCCGCAGTGAGGCATTGGTTTACAAGATATTTGAGGTAAGTTTCATAAACGTCACATATGGCAGGCATTATTATGCGGATACGGAGCTCGTCGACATAGCCCCGCTAATCGAAGTCGGCGAGCATCACGAATTGTTTTTTCATCCGCGCCTTTATTGGGAACTAATCACACGCGGCACAATTCGAACATTTCTTGCTCTGGTTGACCCATACATTGCTACAGAACATTTTCTTGTCTCTGGTTTTGCTGGAGTCATTGCACCGGTATTTTTCGTGATCGGGCTTGCCCTTGCGCTAAAAAACTGGAAGCAATATCGAATTGTCCTACTCCTGCTCTGGTTTTTTGGCGGGCTGCTTTTTCTGAGCATCCTGAATGCCATCCCGCCACGCCAGACTCATTTGGTGATCATAATTCCCGTCATTGCACTCTTCAGCGCGCTTGGATTAATCTCAACGATTGAGCAACTCATCAGGCATGATTCCATAAGCAAAGGCATATCGTCGCTGGCATTGATTGCCATTGTTTTCTTTAGCCTGCGCGCATTTTTCGTAAAACTCCCCAAAATTTATCCTGCGGGCTTTGAAGATTATTCCGCGTGGATCGCATTGCGCGCAGACAAGCCCGTCACCATCATTTACGCTGGTTCGATAGAGGAAACACATCGCATACAATATCTTGCCAATGTGAAGATGATTCCGAATAGATATCTTGCCATCCCTACACAAAATGTAGCGCAAGAAGCAGGTAAATATGCAAACATCCCCACGCTTATATTCTATGATGGTGAAAATGAAAATATCGTTGGCGATGTACAGGAATTGGGATTTGACAATTACACAACATATCAGAACAACAGCACATTCGGATATGCCTTCACCAACACATCCTTAAACCTTACACCTGATACCAGCCTATATGCCGAGCTAATCCTATTGCTCAAAAGTCCTGTGTCCGTTTTGCTAGGACTTTTGCTTGCGGCATTGGGGATTCATATCGTGAGGGAAAGGCATATCCGCCGCGCTCATCAATTGAAAGACATACCATAGTAAAATTGCTCGCCATCAAAAAGGATGCAGGATAATAAATGAAAGCTGTACTATTTCACAAACATGGTGGACCTGAAGTCCTTGAATATGCTAATTTCCCCACGCCTGAACCTAAAGCAGGGGAAGCTTTAATCCGATTACATGCCGCGGCCATCAACCGCATGGATGTGACGGTGCGCAATGGATGGCCTGGATTAAAACTTGAACTGCCTCACATCAATGGTGCAGATGGCGCAGGAGAAATTGTTGCATTCGGGAAGGGTTTGGAAAAATCAGAGACTGGGGAATTAAAGGTTGGCGATAGGGTTGTCATCAACGCAAATTTTGGATGTGGAAAATGTGAATTCTGCCTAAGCGGACGAGACAACCTGTGTATTAATTGGCATCTGCTTGGCGAAACCATCCGCGGGACGTATGCAGAGTATGTGTGCGCACCAGTGCGTCAGCTTTACAAATTACCAGGTGACTTCGACTTTCACGCGGCGGCTGCAGCAGCTTTGGTGTATCAAACTGCATGGCACTCTATGGCAAAGCGCGGGGGAGTAAAGGCCGGGGAAACAGTGGCAATTGTCGGCGCGGGCGGAGGCGTGAATTCTGCCAGCATCCAGATCGCAAAACACCTTGGCGCGCGAGTCATTGTCATTGGTTCAAATCAAAAGAAATTGGAACAGGCCGAGTCGCTTGGCGCAGATATTTTGATCGACCGCTCGAAAGAGGAGGATTGGTCGAAAGCGGTTTTTATTGCGAGCGAAAAACGCGGCGTGGATGTGATCGTGGATAATGTGGGCACTACATTTCCATTGAGTTTGCGCGCGCTCAGAAAAGGCGGGCGGCTGCTGACTGTTGGTAATAGCGGTGCACCGCGCTTTGAAATTGACAACCGTTACATTTTCGCAAAACATCTTTCGATCATCGGCTCAACCATGAGCACACTCGCAGACTTTGCCGAAGTCATGGACCTGGTGGTTGCTGGTAAACTTAAATCCGTTATAGATAAAACTTTTCCCCTGCAAGATGCCGCTACCGCACAAGAAAGATTGTGGCGCGGCGAAAATTTCGGCAAGATCACACTTAAAATTCCATAGGATTTTTACAAAACACATAATGAATTTTCTTAAACGATTCTCTTTATTTGAAGTCTCGCTCATCACCGTAATACTTGGCGTCCACCTTTATGCGGCACTTGCCGATGCATACACCTTTCCCAATGTATGGTTCAAGCGTGACGACGCCTATTATTATTTCAAGGTTGCACAAAATATTACCGAAGGGTATGGCAGCACTTTCGATGGCATTAACCTAACCAATGGATATCATCCACTATGGTTGGTCGTCTGTATTCCCATCTTTGCCCTCGCGCGCTTCGATGTGATCCTGCCTTTGCGTGTACTCTTGATGGTTGTGGCAGGTATCCAGGCGGCGAGCGCAGTGTTGATCTATAGGCTGGTGAAAAACCATCTGTCATATGCGGTTGCAATCCTGGCGGCAGTATTCTGGTCGTTTAATTATTACATTCACTTGACTGTATACGAGTATGGGTTGGAGACACCTGTCGCTGCGCTGGCGGTCATCTATTTCATTTACAAACTTTCTCAATTTGAAAAAGAATGGCGCACCAAAACGGTTTCATCGCGTGAAATTGCGACGCTTGCGTTAATTGCAGTAGTTGTCATGTTCAGCAGGCTCGACCTGGTCTTTCTTGCGATCATCGCAGGTGCGTGGATCATCTTCCGCAGCAAAGCCATTCGTTTCCTGCTTCCGCTGGATATATTCATCATATTCCTATCCATGATGAGCTCCGTTGCCTTGCGAACAGGCATTGTGCTTTATAACAACCAATACGCTTCCTCAGCTGTGGAAGCAGCCATCCTTGCGATGGCCGTCAAGTTGATTGCGTTGTACTTCTTCGGTGCGTATCAACACCCACACACAAAATCCATCTGGGTTATTTTCCGCCAAACTCTTTACGCCATTACAGTCAGCACCGCGATCACCATTGCCATATATATGCTCTTCGTTCAACTCGGATTCGGCAGGGCCTTTCCCAACACCGCCTTTCTGCTGGACTGGGGCATCAGCTTGTTCCTTATTTTTGCGCTCAGACTAACCGCATATTGGTTCAGCAGCACAAACAGTTCGCCACCCGAATCCCCTCTGTTTGAGTTCAAATCAAACTGGAAGAAATGGCTCACCGAAGGTTCTGCGTACTATGGCGTCGTCGGCGGATTTCTCGCTTCGTATATGCTCTTCAACAAGATCCTGTTTGGCACAACCAGCCCGGTCAGCGGGCAGATCAAACGCTGGTGGGGAAGCATACCCGATACAATTTATGAGCCTCCCGCTTCCAACTGGCCTTCCTTTTTAGGAATCGCCACAGAAGGAACATTTGAAACATGGCAGCCTATTTCTGAATTATTTTCATGGGTTGGAGAAGCCTTGCGCCGCATATACCCAGGCACAGACCAGGTGGATGAACGCTATTACATTGCAATGTTCATTTTCATCCTGCTTGTGTTCGTACTGCTTTTACTAAACAAACGCCGCTCCCTAAACATCTTTTCAAAATTAGGATTTATTCCATTGATAGCTGCCAGCGGAATTCAAGTCCTTTCATATTCAGCGACTTCCTATGGCGGGGCCAAAGAATGGTATTGGGTAACTCAAATGGTACTAATGACATTAGCAGGTAGTTTTCTGATCGACCTGCTTCTGAAACCATTACAGAAAATAAAAACAGCCCGCCTTGCATTGGAGATCACAGCGGTTCTGGTAGGCGCATATCTTGCGTACAGCCTTGGGAATTTTGTAGTCACCTCCATGCGCCACGGCTATTTTCCGCCTGACCGAGCCTACATGGAAGTAGTGCAATATCTCGAGGCAAACACACCGCCCGGCAGTATCATCGGCATGACCGGTGGAGGCAACGTTGGCTACCTGATACGTGATCGCACAATCGTCAACATGGACGGGCTGATCAATAGCAATGAATATTTCCACGCATTGCAAAACGGAGATGCGCCCACTTTCCTTTATGAGCGCGGCATGACCATCGTCTTTGCAAACCCACAATTGCTTGCAACTCCGCCCTACTACGGTCAATTTGCACCCTATCTCGAAAGATACAGCAGCTATGGCGGCAAAGGGTTATTGTATCTTTTGGAAGAACCAAAATATTAGGAGGATGTTTTGAAAACCAGATTGATCTCATTAATGACCTTTATCCTGCTGGCGGCTTGTGCCGCACCCCAGGCAACGCCTCAAAGCGCGGACCTTCAACCTGCTCCCGTTTTTACAGCCTTCCCCACGCTGACGGATGCTGACAAATTTGCAGTTTGGGTCGAGCCGCGCATTTTTAGACATCCTGGCATTTCCACACCCACACCATGAAGCGTCCTTTCCCTGTAACCCTCACCCTATGGCTGGTGTTAATTATCATCATATGGAACATCCTGCGAGTATGGACATCCATTGCCTGGCGCAGCGTACTGGTTGAGTTTTCGGCCACGATTACACCTGAAACCAGCGCGATCATCGGCGGAATATGGGTTGTCATCGGATGTATCCTGTACTGGGGAATTTGGCAGAAAAAAACATGGGCGGGAAAAATGCTCTTCGGGACTGCAGCAGGTTACACGGTCTGGTATTGGAGCGAGCGATTAGTCTTCCAAAATCCGCGACCAAATGTAATATTTGCTGTTATAGTAAATCTGGGATTGCTTATCTTGATCCTGTTTGCCATAAAATCACTTTCGAGAGAGGCCTATGAGCGAAAAATCGAAAATCAATAAGTTGAATGACTTAAAAGCTCAATCGCGGCTTGGCGGCGGCCAGTCACGAATTGATGCCCAACATAAAAAGGGACGCCTGACTGCGCGCGAAAGACTCGAGCTGTTATTAGACAAAGGTTCATTTCATGAAGTGGATTCTTTCGTTGTCCATCGCACGAATGATTTTGGACTCGATGAACAAAAATTCATGAGCGATTCGGTTGTAACAGGCTGGGGCACAATAGATGGACGTCTCGTTTATGTGTATTCGCAGGATTTCACCGTCTTCGGTGGAAGCCTGGGCGAAGTACATGCCGAAAAAATTTGCAAGATCATGGATATGGCAATGAAGAGTGGCGCGCCAATCATTGGGTTGAACGACTCAGGCGGTGCGCGCATTCAGGAAGGCGTCGTATCGCTTGCAGGCTACGCAGATATTTTCCTGCGTAACACGATGGCATCGGGCGTCATTCCGCAAATCTCTGCAATTATGGGGCCGTGCGCTGGCGGAGCAGTATATTCCCCCGCGCTCACAGATTTTATTTTCATGACCCGCAACACATCTTATATGTTCGTGACCGGGCCCGATGTTGTAAAAGCCGTAACTCATGAGGAAGTAACACAGGAAGAACTAGGCGGCGCAAGCGTACACTCCGAAAAATCGGGCGTGTGTCATGTTGCCGCAGACAGTGAAGCAGACACGCTATACCTGATCCGCAAGCTGCTTGGCTATTTGCCGCAGAATAACATGGAGGATTCGCCTTTTGTTTCAAGTGATGATCCGCTGCGCATGGAAGAAGGATTGAATGATATTGTCCCCGATGATGCCAACAAACCTTATGACATCAAGGAAGTGATTGGCATGATCGTGGATGGCGGGCAGTTCTTTGAAATCCACGAAAATTATGCGCAGAATATTGTGGTCGGCTTTGCACGGTTAGGTGGGCATTCTGTCGGCATCGTGGCAAATCAACCTGCTGTTCTGGCTGGTGTATTGGATATCGATGCAAGTGAAAAAGCCGCCCGCTTTGTGCGCTTCTGTGACGCATTCAATTTCCCGATCATCACTTTCGAAGATGTGCCGGGTTTCCTGCCCGGTACTTTTCAGGAACATCACGGTATTATCCGCTCTGGTGCAAAGTTATTGTATGCCTATTGCGAAGCGACTGTTCCAAAGTTAACCGTTATCACTCGCAAAGCCTATGGCGGAGCATATTGCGTGATGTCATCGAAACACATTCGCAGTGATGTGAACCTTGCCTGGCCGACTGCTGAAATCGCAGTGATGGGCCCAGACGGCGCTGTAAATATTATCTTTCGCAAGGAACTTGAAGCGGCAAAAGATCCTGTCAAAAAGAAGGCGGAATTGGTGGCAGAGTACAAGGAAAAATTTGCCAACCCATATGTCGCTGCACAGCGCGGATACGTTGACGATGTGATCGAGCCCAAGGAAACCCGTCCGCGCTTGATCAACGCCTTGGAGATGTTGAGCAATAAGCGCGATGCCAACCCAGCCAAGAAACATGGCAACATTCCATTGTAATGACCAACATGCAGCCAGAAGCAACCGAAAGATTAAGAAAAATTTCCGCATTTGTACTCGCCCGCCGCGCTGAAACAGAAGCCAAAGGCTACAAGAAATTTACAGCCTTCGATTATGAATATCGCTGGAAACACACCCTGCGTGTCGTGCAATATGGAAAACAGATTGCTGAAGCCGAAGGCGCGGATGTTGAGTTAACGATGGCGGCTTGCCTGCTTCACGACATTTCCAAGTTCGACGATGTGGAATATGGCAAAGACCATGGCCGTGTCAGCGCCAGAATGTCCCGTCCATTTTTAGAGACGCTTGGCTACACACCTGAGCAAATCAACAATATTTGCTTTTCCATTGCAGTTCATGTGGACGACAAGGCTGACTTCGAACACCCTGTTACGATTGAATCTAAAATCGTCAGTGATGCCGACAATGTAGATAGGTTCGGAGCCTATCGCCTGCTTCTTCAATTCAAAGACCATACGGAGAAATACGAGTCATTGGTTGAAAAAGCAAAAAACAGATTGCTAACTTTGAAAAAATATCGTTCCGAAAACATCATGGGAACTGCCAGCGGCGAACGCCTTTTCAACCGTCAGCTTGATTTACAGATTTCCTTCCTTGAGCATCTGGTAGAAGACAGCAAATTGATGGTTGAAGTATAAAATCCTTTAGAAGGATGGAGTATTTATGTTCAAAAAAGTATTAATTGCAAACCGTGGTGAGATCGCTGTCCGTATTATCCGCGCCTGCCGTGAGCTTGGTATTGAAACCGTGGCTGTGTTTTCAGAGGCAGACCGCAATGCGCTGCATGTCCGCTATGCAGACGAAGCCTATTTACTTGGGCCAGCCCCATCACGCGAATCCTATCTGCGGGCGGATAAGATTCTGGAGGTGGCAAAGAAGTCTGGCGCGGGTGCAATCCATCCTGGTTATGGTTTTCTGGCAGAACGCGAAGACTTTGCCGCAAAATGTGCGGAATTGAAGATCAATTTTATCGGCCCCAAACCCTCATCCATTGCGGCCATGGGAGATAAAGGCAAAGCTCGCGCAACGGTCATCAAGGCGGGTGTGCCTGTTGTCCCTGGTACCGAAGATGTGGGCAACATGACGGATGACGATCTATTAAGAATCGCACCAACCGTTGGATTCCCATTGCTGATCAAAGCCACCGCGGGTGGCGGCGGAAAAGGCATGAGAGAAGTAAAAAGCCTGGAGGAAATGCCGACCCTGCTCCAGTCCGCAAGACGCGAGGCCGAATCCGCATTCGGCGATGGAAATGTTTATCTTGAAAAATTAGTCGAAGGTGCGCGCCATATCGAATTCCAGATCATGGCGGATACGCACGGCAACGTGATCCATCTTGGCGAGCGTGAATGTTCCATCCAACGCCGCCATCAAAAACTATTGGAAGAAGCGCCTTCTGCTTTCCTGGATGCGGAATTGCGCGAAAAAATGGGAAGCGTTGCGGTAAAAGCTGCGCAGGCAGTGGATTACGTCAATGCAGGAACAATCGAATTTCTGGTGGATAAAGACCGCAACTTTTATTTTCTGGAAATGAACACCCGCCTGCAAGTGGAGCATCCCGTGACTGAAATGGTGACAGGGGTGGACATCGTCGCTGAACAGATCCGCGTCGCACGGGGCCGACAACTGAGTTATACACAAGAGCAGATTCAAATCAATGGGCATGCGATTGAGTGCCGTGTCAACGCCGAAGACCCATTCAACGGATTTCTGCCATCCACAGGGCGGATCACCCACAGCCTGATCCCCACAGGGCCCGGTGTGCGTGTGGATACTGGTGTATACCCAGGCTTTGAGATCACTGCATACTACGACCCAATGATCGCAAAATTGATCGTATGGGGCGAGACGCGCGCGCAAGCCATTTTGCGTATGCGCCGCGCGCTGGAAGAATATCGCATCGTTGGTGTGCGGACAAATATTCCATTTCACCAAACCCTGATGGATTCACACCGCTTCATGGGCGGGCAATTTGACACGCGCTTTGTAGAGGAACGTTTCTCGATGGAAACCGCTTCGGAAACAGAAAGCTCGCAAGCTGAGATTGCCGCCATTCTCGCTACACTGGTTGCGCACAAAGAGACCGAGCGCTCGGCACAAATCGTCCGCCGTAACGAACGTGATACCAGCAACTGGAAGTGGGTCGGGCGTTGGGAACGAATGCACAGGTAAGCGGATTTTAGATTTACAATTTTGGATACTTCGACAGGCTCAGTACAAGTTTACGATTGGTGGTCGAGTAATGTTGAGTGGCTTTCTCTGCTCAGATCGAGAATACGGTTTGCAAATGAAATTATCGATTGAGGTTAACCTATGAAGTATGTGACAACAATAGAGAATCAAAATTTTGAGATCGAGATCGTGGACGACCACCACATCCGCATCGGTGATCGTTTGCTGCAAGTGGATTTTGAAACGGTCAGCGGACAACCTGTCTTCTCACTGATACTCGATGGCAAATCCTATGAGTCTTTCGTTTATCAGGGCGAGGAAGACTGGGAGGTGCTTTTGCGCGGACGGCAGTATCAGGTCAAGGTTGAGGATGAACGTGAAAAACGCCTGAAATCGGCAGCAGGTGCAGGGGTTGCTGAGGGAGGCGAATTCCATCTTAAAGCACCCATGCCCGGGCTGGTGGTAAGCGTGCTCGTAGAGGAAGGCCAGGAGATCAAGAAAGGTCAGGTCATGTTGATCCTTGAATCCATGAAAATGCAGAACGAGCTTAAAGCCCCGCGAGACGGCACGATGGGACGCATCCGCGTAAAAGCTGGCGAGAGCGTGGAGCAGAAACAAACTCTATTGAGTATGCATTAACATGAACGGACAGGAAACCGAAGTAAAATTTTATGTGCACGATCTCAAAAAGATCGAATTGCGCCTTCTTGAATTGAAGGCGCAATTGATTCAACCACGTGTGCATGAGATCAATTTCCGCTTCGACACTTCAAACAACGAACTACGAAAGAGTAGCCGTGTCCTGAGGCTGAGGCAGGATAACAAAGCGCGCTTCACCTATAAAGGCCCAAGCCAGGAAAAAGAAGGCGGCGTGTTAACACGCGAAGAGATCGAATTTGTGGTTGGTGATTTTGAAAGCGCCAAACAATTTTTGCAGGCACTGGGGTTTGAACCGAAGATTTTTTACGAAAAATTCAGAACGACATTCGAGTTGGATAAAATTCACATCATGCTGGATGAATTACCTTATGGCGATTTTGTAGAGATCGAGGGCGAAAACGTTGAGGCCATACGGAATGTTTCTGATCTGCTCGGATTGAATTGGGATACAATGATAAAGGCTGGCTATCATTCATTGTTCGAGCGTGTAACCGCAAAATATGGACTGGATAAATCCAGATTAAGCTTTGAGGCACTAAAAAACATAAAGGTAGATTCAGCCGATCTAAGAATCATCTCAGCAGATTAATGCAGAAAATGGATGGTTGGCATGAAAATCAAAGGTTTTGACGCGCTTGCCAGGCACGTCCCTGAATTGAATACCGTGGGCGGGAAACTCAAGATCATATTGTATTTCATCAGCATTTTTACACTCACTACGATTTACTTCATCCTTACAGACCAAATCCCCACCTGGACTCTCGATAGCCAAATCGTAGTCATGGCCTTGGGATTTTTATTGCTCAGCCGTTTCTTTACCCAGAAAAAAACCTTCATCGAAAAATATAAGGATATGGCATATCGCCATGCTTTCGGGCGATATGTGCTTCCCGGTCTTGCCGTCATTTTCGCATCCGTTGTACATATTACCTACATGAACGGTCCAAAATTCACCCAGCCAACGATCACAACCATCCTTTCCGTTTTAGGGTGGCTTACTTTGATCATCGGCATAATATTGTGGCTTCGCGCGGTGTTGGCGTTTGGTTTCGACAATCTGGCCATGTTGTATGTTTATTATCCCGATGAAAGCAAAATTGTTAATTCCAGCATTTATAGCATTCTGCGTCATCCCGTTTATGCGGGCGTCATGCGAATCTGCATCGGGCTGGCCTTGCTCAACATGGGCATTTACCCCATCACCTTCATACTTCTTTTGCCATTGGGGTTTACAGGCTGGGTTCGGCTGGTGGAAGAAAAGGAATTGATCGAGCGCTTTCCAGGTTACGCGGAGTATCGAAAACGAGTTCCAGCATTTTGGGTAAGCCCTGGCAACATCGGTCGGTTCTGGAAGTTCATCGTCACTGGCAAATAGGTAACACACCATGAAAACCATTTTCATTCTCGGCGGCTACGGCTATACGGGGAAATTCTTAACGCGCCATCTGCTTAAGCAGACAGACGCAAACATCATCATCTCCGGGCGGCGTCTTGAGATGGCAAAATCTTTTGCAGATGAATTAAATGACTCGCGTGTGGCCGTGAGACAGGCCGATGCATCCAACCCTGACAGTCTCTCACAGGCGCTTCGAGGCGTGAACCTCTGCCTAGTCGCTGCCCCAACCACTCACCACGCCGAGACAGTTGTCCGCGCATGCCTGGACGCACACGTGGATTATCTGGATGTGCAGTTCTCGTCGAAAAAATTAAGTGTGTTGTATGCTGCGGAAAATGAGATCAAGCAGGCGGGGCTTTGCTTCATTACCGAAGGAGGCTATCACCCCGGCCTTCCCGCGGCTCTCATCCGCTATGCAGCCACAAAGTTAGACTACATTGAATCGGCAGTCACGGCTGGCTATCTCAACATCACCGACATCCCCTACACCGAAGCAGTGGATGAGCTTATGGAAGCCTTTATCGAGTATCAAGCGCAGGTCTACAAAAACGGTTCATGGACTAAACCCACAGCATGGGATTCGCGTTCCTTCAACTTTGGCAAGGACATCGGCAAAAGAACGTGCTACTCCATGTTCTTTGAAGAGTTACGCAACATCCCCAACATGTATCCATCTCTCAAAGAAGCAGGGTTTTATATTTCAGGTTCAAACTGGCTGGCAGACCTCATCATTACCCCGATTGTATTGATAGGCCTCAAACTTGCGCCAAAGCGCGGCATTCGCCCGCTGGGGAAGATGATGTGGTGGGCCATGGGAAAGTCCAAGCCGCCATATCTGGTGGCGCTCAAGGTGGAAGCCAAAGGTCAGTTGAATGGCAAGCAGGCTCAAGTCCAGGTGCGAGTCGCGCATCCCGATGGATACGAACTCACGGCGATCCCCGTCGTCGCGTATCTGCTTCAATATCTTGATGGCACAGCACGAAAAGCCGGCGTGCATATGATGGGACATATCGCCGAGCCAGTGCGCTTATTCAAAGATATGCAAAGAATGGGAGCGGAGATTATTGAATCTCCCGATCATTTTTCCACGTAACGGTTTCAACTTCACCCTCTGCGCCTAACAACAAAGGCAGCAGAGATTTGACCAGGGCGGCATCTCCCGAAGTGAAAAAGAGGACCCTTGCCTGCCTTCCCTTTTGATTCAACATCCCCCCCGCCTCCAGCAGACGTTGGGCCTGTTTCGCCACCGAGGGGGCTGGGTCGATCACCCGAACATTTTCTCCCACGATCTGCTCAATCAGCGGAATCACAAATGGATAGTGAGTGCATCCAAGCACAACTGTATCGATATTTTTTTCCAACATAGGGAGCAAAGCATCTTCAAGGATAGTACGAGTTTTTGTTGAGTCGAGTTCACCCGCCTCGATCTGGCTGACCAGCCCCGGGCAGGTATGTTGGAATAATTCCACGCCTACACCAAAGCGCTCCACCACGGAAGCATATAAAGCGCCCTGAAATGTAGCAGGCGTTGCCAGCACGCCCACCTTGCCAGTCTGTGTTTTTTCCGCAGCAGGTTTGACCGCAGGTTCCATGCCAACAAATTGAACATCGGGGAAGGTAGCACGCAAATATTTCAACGCCGCTGCTGAAGCCGTGTTGCATGCCACAACTATTATTTTCGAATTATGTTTAAGTAGAAATTTTGTGATCCCCTCTGAAAAACTTTGGATCTGCTCCATCGAGCGCGGCCCGTATGGTACATGCCCTTGATCACCAAAGTAAATGACATTCTCTGCGGGCATCAGTTTGCGAATCTCACGCAGGACGGAAAGCCCGCCCACACCCGAATCGAACACACCGATTGGATACTCTTGTTTTGTCATTTTCGGATTATGAGTTTACAAAATCCAGCGCGCGAGCCAGCGCTGCATCATAAGCAGGGTTGTAATCGTGTGTTGCATCAGGGACGGTATCCACTTTACAGGCAATTCCCGCTGATTTCAGTTTTTCAGCAAATACATGAATTTCATCTGGCTCAATATCCATATCCTTTTCGCCGATGATGAAATAAGAACGCAAACCGCGTTCACGAGCTGAGGGAAGTAGTTTTTCCAATTCATCCTGTTCATCACCAAAAGGTATGGCGGGGCCGTTGGCAATAAAACCACGCAGGTTCAACTCACCCGTCAACGCCATTTGGATCGCAATCAAACCACCCATTGAATGTCCCGCCAGGATGACTCGGTTTGGATCAAACTTTATTTCATTTTCCATTGACTCAAAACTTGACACGACGTCTTTGAATGAAGCGTCCAGGTTATCCCAGATATACGCTCCCTTGAACATCGCCTGTGATGACTGCGGTAATGCCAGCGCGTATCCCTTGTTCACTGACTCTTGCCAAAAAGGCAGAGTATCAGAGGCCATGCGTTGATTGCCGTGCAAGGCAATTAGGAGAGGTGATTTTTCAGAATGATTTTCGGGAAGATATTTTAGAAGAACTGATTCTTTTGAAGGCGAATTTTTTTCCTGCAAGGCCAGCGATTCTGTAACAATGCTTTCAAAGTCCGCATCACCCTGCAAGGCTTGGAAAGATGGGGTCATGCGCCACATCATTTCCCCGTACCACAGGCCATCGGCGAGGCATTTCTCAGCAACTTGATAAACCAGCTTACGATTGTCCAACCTTGCCGCTGAACACATTACCCAATAATCCACCAGGAGACGGTCTTTGGGGAAACCCGAACCTTCAAGGGAAATCAAATCAAGCGCTTGCTGGTATTCCTTGTTTTGAAAATGAAGGATCATTTGCTGGTTTAGTTCTGCGTAAGTGGAAAATGACATTACGACTCTCCATTTGGGTTAGTGGCTGATTTTCGACGCACATAAAGCAATTTCTCCACCTGGGCAATGATTTGCCCATCATCATCCAACACATCAACGGAGAAAGTTGGCTCTATTTTACCTGCCCGATCTACATCCACGCGGATTTGATCCACTCTTTCCTGCGGAATATGAAACCGCGCCCTAACCTTGCCGCGGCCAGGTTTTTTGAATTTGATAGCAGCAGCCTTATCCCACACTATGTAATCGGAACCAAGGAGACGCATTAAGATAAGCATGAACCAGGGATCACACATGGCATAGAGCGAACCGCCAAAATGTACATCAACAATGTTGCGATTGAAGACATTTAACTTCATTTCAACTTCAATCGTACGCTTATCAATGGAACGGGAGCGAATTCCTGCTCCAACGAGTGGTGGGTAGAAGTTGATAAATTTCTCAAGAAAGCGCTGGCGGAATGTAGCCATTCTAAACGAGAAAGTTATTTCCCCGAAGCATCCACGAAGGACTTGAACAATCTCTGCATGGCAGGCTGGTCTGTCAACCACTCAGGATGCCATTGTACAGCTACTGCGTAAGGGTGATCTGTTATTTCCACAACCTCCACCAGGCCATCTGGAGCATGGCCCGCAACTCTTAAACTTGGCGCAATATCCTTCAGGCCTTGATGATGCAAACTGTTAACGTTCAAGAGGGTTTCGCCAAATATCTCTGCGGAACGTGTGGTTTCATCCACATTTACAGGGTGGACGATTGTCCTGCGCAAGTCACCGGGATAGGCATGATCCAATGCGCCTTTCATTTGGTCATAGATGTGAGTATAAAGAGTGCCGCCCAGGGCCACGTTCATTACTTGAGCGCCGCGGCAGATTCCAAGGATCGGTTTGCCATCGTTAACTGCGGTACGCATCAAAACAAGCTCGGTAGTATCCCGCGCATCGTCCACCTCACCAATTCTCGGGTGGTCGGAGCCGTTGAAATGCTCAAGGGAAATATCCCCGCCTCCAGTGAAGAGAATCCCATTAAGGCGGGAATACAAATCGAGGAAGTCTTCTTCAGGCAAAATCACGGGAATCATTACAGGCAAACCGCCCGCCTGCAAAATCGCATTGATGTATGAATGTTGAAGCGCGGTTATCGGGTGCTCGTTCGCATCTTTTCCGTTGCGGGTGGTGATACCGATCAGTGGTTTTGCCATCATTCCTCCAAATAAAAAACCCTAAAGCCTTGGAGACCTTTAGGGTTTTATCCTTTAGGGCTTCCCAGAAACCCTAGTCGAATTTTTGCTTGAGGCGCGCACCCTTACCTGTGCGGTCACGCATGAAGTATAACTGTGCGCGGCGGACTTTGCCGTGGCGTTCGACAACGATCTTGTCGATGCGCGGGGAGCGAAGGAGAAAAGTACGTTCCACGCCGATACCGTTGGAGGCCATGCGGCGGACTGTGACATTGGCGTCGTTGCCGCTTTTGCGCAAACGAATCACAATGCCTTTGAACTCCTGAATACGTTCGCGCTCGCCTTCCTTGATCTTGACATGCACGCTAACTGTATCGCCAGAGCTTAACTGCGGGATTTTTTCATTAACTTTGGCCTCTACGGCCTTTATAAGATCTGCCATTTCCGTTCTTCCTAACTTTTGATATAGTTTCCAAAACGCGACTGCGGATTATAGCACGCATTTTTCGGCTTCACAAGACCGATTTCAGTTATATTTTCTGAGGGCCAGCACTGCATTATGCCCGCCAAAACCAAAGGCATTGCTAATGGCAAATGAGATATTTGCTTCACGCGCTTTATTCGGGATGTAATCAAGATCACATTCGGGGTCTGGAGTTTCGTAATGAACTGTGGGAGGCAGTATGCCCTCTCTGATTGCCTGAACACAGAAGATGGCCTCCAGAGCGCCCGTAGCACCCATCATGTGGCCCGTCATGGACTTTGTGGAAGAAATGGGAAGTTGATATGCCAACTCGCCAAATGCGGCTTTCACAGCGCGAGTCTCAGCCTGGTCATTCAAGAGCGTGCCTGTTCCATGAGCATTGATATAACCAATATCCTGCATATTTGCATTTGCAGATGACAAAGCCATCAGCATGGCCGCCGCGCCGCCCGCGCCATGCTCATGCGGCGCGGTGACGTGATAAGCGTCCGCGGTCGCGCCGTAACCTGCCAATTCAGCCAGGATATTCGCGCCGCGTGCTTTTGCATCAGATTCTCGTTCAAGCACCAATACAGCCCCACCTTCGCCCATCACGAGGCCATCACGGTTTTTATCAAATGGCTGAGGCGCCATGGAATAATCATCATTCTTGCGTGACATTGCACCGACACGGTCAAAGGCTGCCACACCCGTTGAGGTGATGGTGCACTCCGCAGCGCCCGCAAGAGCCGCATCGATCATGCCTGTCCGCAGCATCATCAAAGCCGTACCAATTCCATCCGAGCCTGAAGCGCAGGCAGAAGCCACCGAGAAGCTCGGGCCTTTGATTCCAAACTCAATCGCTGCCATGCCGGCGCCGCCATTTGCCATTAACATTGGGATCAAAAACGGGCTTACACGCCGAGGTCCTTCTGTGTGATTTGTCAGGATTGCATCTTGCAGTGATTGCAATCCGCCAATAGCCGATGAAATGATCACGCCGACCCTCCCGGCGTTTTTTTCTGTGATCTCCAAACCTGATTGAAACAACGCCTCTTTGGCCGATGCAATTGCGAATTGCTCAAAACGATCACGGCGGCGAGCTTCCTTCGCATCCATAAATTCGCCAGGATTAAATCCCTTTACCTCCGCAGCAATATGCACTTGGAGAGCCGCTGCATGAGAGTCAAATAAAGTGATCGGCCCAACACCTGAATTCCCCGCAACCAAATTACCCCAGGTTTCCTTTACATTCAAACCAAGGGGATTTACTGTCCCCATGCCTGTTATGACGATACGCTCCTGCATTGTTCCTCCAGCGATGAGTATTAGATAAATACGAGTCCAATATAGAACACCATTAGGTAAAAATCGTCACGCAGACAAAACGCTTCTCACCCCGCTCAAATCTGATCAGTCCCAAAAGGCTTTTATTCACACCCGGTCATTGGGATAGGTTATAAATGCATCAAGATCGCTTTCCACGAAATTACACAAGATCAATCGCTCAGTATGTAAAAACATATTATTCGCCAGGCTTGGGGATGTAATCGCCTTCCACCCATTCCTCGCCATGGGGGCCAATTTCCTTTTTCCACACGGGTACAATTTCCTTGAGACGGTCAATGCCATAACGTGCGGCATCAAAGACTCCTGTGTCACGATGCGCAGCGGTGCACGCAATTAGTACTGTCGGCGTCTTTGGGTATAACTTACCAATCCGCTGGACGATCGCAATCCCTTCGATGACAGGCCATTTTTCACGGATCTCATCCGCAACTTGTTTCATCTTGGCTTCTGCCATAGGGACGTAAGACTCATATTCAAGGTATTCGGTTTCGTGGGCATCGCCGCGTGTCGTCACACCGCGCACCATGCCCGTAAAAATCGCCGCCGCGCCGGTGCTGGTCAGTGTGATTTTCGCGAGCAGGTCGTTCAAGTCAATTTCGGATTCGGTGATTGAAAAGATGGTTGGAAAAGAAGATGTCATTTGGGCCCAAATTTGTGATTCGCAATACGTGATGCGTAAAAGGCGGTTATCCACCAGAGACAGGCGGGAACATGCCAATCTCTGCATTCGAAGGGACAACCGCTTCGTCAAAAGCATATTCACGGTTAATGGTCATAAGCACTGATTTCATGGATTCTTTCAAATTCGGAAAATCTGTTGAAAGTTTATCTTTCAATCCTTGTATGGTCATATCGGCAGGAATGTCCATTTCCATGAATTTAGTACCTGCACGATCCCGTAATGTTGCAAAAAATAAAAGTTTAATATGGTTCATTCCTATATCCAGACATCATTTGGAGCTGTAAGATCATCTTTAACGTCGCCAGTGTTGACCGTGCCCGCAGGTTCGATCAAAAGGATTTGACATTCGCTTTCGGCAACAGGCTTGTGCTGCACGCCCTTTGGCACAACGAACATCTCGCCTTCATTCAACGAGACTTTTCCATCGCGGAAGAAAATATCCAGATGACCTTTGATGACAATAAAAACCTCATCTGCTTCAGGATGGTCATGCCAAACAAATTCTCCCTGCACCTTCGCCAACTTGAGATGATAGTCATTCATCTGAGCAATGATCTTTGGCGACCACTGCTCAGAGAATTTCGAGAATTTTTCTTCAAAGTTAATTGAGGAGTATTCCATTATCTTCATTTTTCCATTGTGTCATTCTGAGCGGAGCGACACTTGCGCCTCGCGCCAGTGCGGTGAACATCTCTACGCCAATCCCTGAGATCCTTCAGTCGCAACGAACGCTCCCTCAGGATGACACATCAGTTATTCATTCACCACATCGCCCGACTGACCGCCATGTTTTTCAACAAGGCGGATATTTTGAATCCGCATCGTTTTCTCAGCAGCTTTCGCCATATCATAGACAGTCAATGCTGCAACAGAAACTGCCGTCAACGCTTCCATTTCGACGCCTGTTTTGCCAGTCACCTTGACGGTGGCTGTGATGACAACGCCAGGCAAAGAATCATCGAGAGCGAGGTCCACGTCAATTTTCGAGAGTGGGAGAGGATGACATAGCGGAATCAGGTCCGAGGTCCGCTTTGAGGCGGTGATGCCAGCGATCTGTGCCACAGTTAGCACATCGCCTTTCTTTATTTGCCCAGCGCGGATCAATTCCAGTGTCTCTTTTTTCATGTGTACTTCACCGCGCGCGATGGCAGTTCGTTCAGTATCGGGCTTGTGACCAACGTCCACCATTTTTGCGTGGCCTTGTTCATCAATGTGAGTTAGTTTTGACATGGGTGCGATTATACACTGGTATAATTCCGCCGCTATGGAAGGCATTTTAGGACATCAAATTGGCGGATATAAAGTGCAAACCTCGGTTTACGAGGGGCCGCTCGATCTTTTACTTAGCCTGATCGAACGCACCGAACTGGATATTACCGCTATTTCACTCGCATCGGTTACAGACCAGTATCTGTCGTATTTGCACGGGCTGGAACAGATGATGCCTGATGAGATTTCGGCTTTCCTTGTCATCGCGGCAAAGTTAGTGCAGATCAAATCGGAGGCGTTGCTGCCGCGCCCGCCAGAACGCGAACCTGGTGAAGCAGATCCCGGTACGGAACTGATCGACCAATTAAAACTTTACAAGCGCTACAAGGAAATTGCGGGCTGGCTGATGGAGCGGCAGGAAAATAATTTGCGCACCCACCTGCGTATCGCGCCCCCGCCGAAAGTGGAGGTAAAACTCGATCTTTCAAACCTGACTCTGGAAGGTTTGGTCACAGCCGCCGAATCGGCTTTCGCGAAAGGCAAAGAAAAGGAACCGCTGGGTGTCATCATTACTGCTCCCAAAGTTACCATACGCGAAAAGATCGAATACATTACGAAGACGATGAAGAATATTCAGCGCATGGCTTTCAGCGGGTTAATCAGCGACAAATCCACTCGCGTGGAGATCGTTGTTACGTTTTTGGCCCTTCTGGAACTGATCAAACGCTATCACATCGTCGCAAAGCAGGATCAATTATTTGGGGATATAGAGTTTGAACGAGTCGGTGAATGGACAGATGACGAAGAAATTGAAATAGAATTTGAATAGAATTTGTGAACGGAGCAAAAGGGAGGCCCCTACAAGGCTTCCCTTTTTTCATGCTACCTCCAAAAAACATAATGCAAGGACAACGCAAACATCGCACCAAGGTTGTCGAATATCAGCACATCCGTAATGGAAGCATGGCGGCCAGGTACAAAGGACTGATGAAACTCGTCGGTGGCAGAATACAACAATGCCATCAGCCATGCCAGCCAGTAATATTTCTTGTCCCGTTTATAAATATGAAGATATGACAAGGCAAGCAGACCGTACCCAATCATATGTGCCCCTTTCTTGATCAAATAGTCCCAGCCTTGAAAACTTGGGAGGGCATCATCAGGGCGCGAAGAAAATACAAAGATGGCTAGCATCAGAAGAAGAGCGGGAATCCAGCGAGGTACAATTGAAAGGAATTTTTTCATTTTGAGGGCACCTTGATCGAAACAAATGAAGTTTTGTTGAAAAACAACAGCGACTGGCTATATTATTCCCGCCCACATAAAGTCCTGCAATCAGAACGTGTGCGTGATGTGCTTGAGACGCTCAGGGAAGTGGAGAACCTTGTCAACAAAAATGGCTGGCATGCAACGGGGTTTCTCAGCTATGAGGCAGCACCTGCCTTTGACAGTGCCCTGCATGTTTTGGGCACAAGTGATTTTCCGTTGCTTTGGTTTGGCTTATATTCAGAACCACGTATCATTCAATTACCCACACCAAAAGAAACTTTTACGTCTCTCGATTGGCAGGCAACCACTGAGCGCGAGAGTTATAACACCGCCATTGAAAAAATAAAAGATGCAATCGCGGAGGGAAAGACCTATCAAGTCAATTACACAATGCGCCTGAAAACGGACTTCGTCACCGACTCGCGAATGAAAACAGACGAAGTTGCATGGCAATTATTTTTGCATCTTGCAAAGTCACAAAATAAATACGCAGCTTACATCAACACAGAACGCTATATCATTTGCTCGGCTTCGCCTGAATTGTTTTTCAAACTGGATGGAAACAAGATTTACAGTCATCCCATGAAAGGGACCGTAAGGCGCGGGCGGACAACACGGGAGGATAAAAAGCAAATTGAGTGGCTGCATCATTCCGCAAAAAACCGCGCTGAAAATGTAATGATCGTGGACATGGTTCGCAATGACCTTGGGCGAATTGCGGAAGTTGGAAGTGTGCAAGTTCCTGACTTATTTAAAGTGGAAAAATATCCAACTCTTTTCCAAATGATATCCACTGTACAGGCAAAGACAAATGCATCATTGTCTGAAATCTTCTCTGCGCTGTTTCCCTCCGCATCTATCACGGGCGCGCCGAAGGTCAGTACGATGAAAATCATTTCAGAGTTGGAAACCACTCCGCGAAATATTTATACAGGCAGCATCGGCTATATTGCACCAAACCGCAAAGCACAATTCAATGTTGCAATCCGCACAGCTTCGATCGACAAAGAAAATAGGCAAGCAGAATATGGTGTGGGCGGCGGCGTTGTCTGGGATTCGACCAGCGCAGATGAATACGACGAGGCTTTGCTCAAATCTCGTGTGCTGACCGAACGTCAACAGGAATTTTCCCTTTTTGAAACCATGCTTTGGGCGCCAGAAGAAAGTTACTTCTTATTGGAGAAGCATATTGCACGAATGGAAGATTCAGCAGGATATTTTGATTTTCCGTTTTCAAAAGAAGAGCTGGAAGTTTTTCTCGAACAAATTGCTAGTAAATTTGCATCACCAAAACGGGTAAAGATTTCACTCAACCGTTTGGGTGAACTTTCGCAAGAGACAAAAGATTTTCAACCGCAAGATAAGTCTTTCAAGGTTCGCCTTGCGGAGAAGGCAATAGATTCAAGCAATGTATTTCTTTTCCACAAGACCACACACCGCAAAATCTACCCAACAATCCCTGCACTAACCGTTGATGACATTCTATTATTCAATGAAAAGAATGAATTGACCGAATTCACTATCGGCAACCTGGTTGTTGAAATAGAAGGAGAACTCTCTACCCCTCCGCTCTCCTGCGGACTATTGGCTGGCACATTCCGCGCGCATTTGCTAGAGACGAATCAAATCAAAGAGAGAGACATCCGCAAAGACGAATTGCCAAAGTGCTCAAAAGTATTTTTGGTGAATTCCGTAAGAAAATGGGTGGAAGTTGAAATGAAAAAAGAGCCGACACTTTAGCAGTATCGACTCTTTTTCATCAAGCTAAACTAAACATCCTGGAGAGAAATATTTATATTTACAGTGCCATCGCCAAGGTCCACACCTTGAATGACGAGGGCTTGTCCGCTTTCGTGGCCGTCAAAGACAAAACTGAAAACGCCGTCCGAGGTTGTGGTCAATAGTTCGCGTTCGGTGAAACCTTGCTTACCAAGCTCGTCACGGTAGAAAGCCATGGCCTCATCCAAACTCAGATTGGTTTGGAAATTAACCACGCCGCCTACATCAACCACATTAAAGGCATCGCCAGGCATGGGAAATTCGACATCACCACTCAGGGAAAAATTAAAATCGTCTGATGACTCAGGTGAAGAGGTTGGGATGTCGCCTGTGTCATCAAGCGGGGGAAGGGTTTCCGTCTCATCGCTACCACTTCCGCCGCCCAATACCGTCTGGCAGGCAAGTGATGCGAATACAAGCACCAGGATCGCAAGTAAAATTCCGTACTTTTTCATCTCATTTCTCCTTATGATTAAATAATATTAATTTACATTTGGTATTATAGCTGCATACAGATTAGCGTTAATCCCCCATAAAGCATAATTTACGCAATATCTGAACAGGTATGGTGACATCCGCCATTCATGAAACAACGACCTTCGCTAGGTCAATTTTTGCAGAAATACGTAAAAATGAATAGGATGCCGTAATGCCGATGTGATATTTGTTATAATAGTTAGACAAGTAAAAAATTAAGTAAAAGAGGAATATTATGTATATTGACCCAAGTTCTGGTGGAATGTTATTCCAAATTCTCGCGGTAGTTTTTGGTATCCTTTCTGGCACGATTCTCATGTTTGCCGGTAGGATTAAGATTGGCATCGCAAAACTTCGCCGATCCATGCGAAAAAAGACTGATGAAGGCGAATCACCAGAAAAACAATCTGAAGCCGACCAATAACACCTAGCTTTCACATATATGCGCACATTTATTATTGGTCTGGATGCATTCGACCCACATTTTTTTGAACAACTCCATTCAAAAGGCAAAACCCCCAATCTGAGCAAGCTTGCCCGGTCAGGGGGTTATTCACGTTTCCGTGTAGCTGATCCGCCTCAAAGCGAAGTTTCGTGGACGAGCATTGCCACTGGGACGAACCCCGGCGATCATGGCATGTTTGACTTTGTGCATCGCAACCCATCCAATTATAGTTTGCAGGTTTCCCTGCTTCCTACTCAAAAAAACCTGCTTGGCCTCCAATTTGTCCCTCCGTACAATACACAGACTATCTTTGACGAGGCGGTCAACGATGGCTACCCCGCAACCTCTCTATGGTGGCCCGCAACCTTTCCGGCTCGTTACGCATCACCTGTTGCAACTATTCCTGGGCTTGGTACGCCGGATATTCTTGGCCGCCTTGGTGTGGGTACATTTTTTTCGCCAGAACAGCGGGCCGCGAATTCAGAGCAAAAAACTCCAACTCGCGTTTTAACGAAGAAAAGCGCATCTTCATATTCAGGTGTTTTGGAAGGTCCTGCAAAAAAGGGAGGTAACGTCAATGTCAGTTTTGAGCTGGACGTTGACAATAAACAAACCCCAACATTGCGGATCGGGAAACAAACGGTCGGGCTCAAGCAGGGCGAATGGAGTGAGATCTTTGAGCTTCCTTTCCCCGTTGGTTTTGGAATGACCGTCAAGGCAATTAGCCGTGCCATCTTAACTCAGCTGGATCCAATAGGTTTGTATTTCCTGCCGCTTCAACTTCACCCGCTTGCCTCACCGTGGCCTTATAGCACACCGAAAGGATTTATTCAGGATCAATGGAAATCGAATGGGCCCTTCCTTACGCTTGGGTGGCCTCAAGATACCACTGCGCTTAACGAGGGTTTCATCAACGATGATCAATTCCTCAAATTGTGTGAAATGGTCGATGCCGAACGCGAACGCGTACTGACCCGTTCCTTGAATAATTTTGATGAAGGCGTACTTGCTTGTGTTTTCGACAGCCTGGACCGAGTTCAACATATGTTCTGGAAAGGTCGCGAGGACGTCATTGAGGCGTACTACATTAAGCTTGATCTATTGATTGGTCGCATTCTGGAAAAAGCAACCACTAAAAATAATATAAGAGTTCTCGTTTTATCGGATCATGGTTTTGGAAGGTTCGATTACAAAGTTCATTTAAACCGATGGTTAATCGATCATGGATACATGACGACAAAGAACGCTTCTTCCTCCGACCTCAAAGAGGCTGACTGGTCCCAGACGGATGCCTACGCTTTAGGTTTGAATAGTCTCTATCTGAACATCGCTGGAAGAGAGGGCAAGGGTAAAGTTTCCGAGGGTGACAGCACCAACCTTCTCAACAAACTAAAGGATGACCTTCTCCAGTGGAAAGGCCCAGGTGGCGGGCAGGTCGTTCAAAAAGTTCTCATGCGTAAGGAAGCATTCCAGGGTCAACTTGCGGAATATGGACCCGATCTATTTATCGGCTATGCCCCTCCCTATCGTGGCTCGGCTGAAACAGGATTAGGTCAGTGGCGAAGCGAAGAAATCGAGATCAATCGAGAACATTGGGGAGCCGATCATTGCTTCGATTCCGATTCTGTGCCAGGTGTGATTTTCTCATCGGAAAGTCTTTTAAATTGGCCAACGCCCTCCTATCAAGATATTCCTGCCATAACAATCGGCAAGAATCTAAAGAAGACCAAAGACTCAGCTCCTCCCCCGTCATACAGTGACGAGGATGAAGAACAAGTTGAAAAAAGGTTGAAAGATCTTGGCTACCTCTAACATGAACTTCAAACTCTACTCACGCCAGGGATTGTGGTCATTGTTCCTGATGTGTGCACTTCCGCTTCACATCTGGACCTTCATCCTAGCCTTCAACGATTTTTCCTGGGTTACGGAGCGCACAAACTCGTGGGATGCAATTGGGGTAATGTCCTATGGGCTCATCTTCACTTTCGTTGAAAGCGTGGCTATATTCCTCATATCCGGCATACTTGGCCTATTGATCTCAACAAAGTGGGAGGAAAAAAGACGAATTGCCTTATCAAGTGTGCTGATCGTTGTTGCATCGCTTTGGGCAATGGTAAATCATCTGTATTTTCTCTGGGGAATTTCACCTTCACCACAAATAATCAGTTTCTTTGTAGGGTTTGATCATCCCTTGAGAATTCTATATGCGTCCATTCTCCTGATCGTTTTTCCAACTATTCTGATCCCAGCTTATTTCGTACTGAAATCTGATAAATTTCTTCAGTTCATTCAAGAGGGGATCGAGCGGCTCTCGCTGTTAATGACCATATATTTGTTCATTGATATTGCTGCGCTTGCCGTCATCCTTATCCGTAATTTTCAAGGTTGACAACATTGAAACACAGTCTTAGCCGCCGCGATTTTCTAAAATTAGCGGGAATACTTCCTTTTGGTATAGCGGCGCCTCCACTCATGAAAAAGCTTGGTGCAACACATCTGCTTCAGGGAGAAAAGAAAAATGTGTTGGTGATTCTATTCGACGCCCTCTCTGCTTACAACATCTCCTTGTATGGATACGGACGCAAGACCATGCCTAATTTGGAGCGGCTGGCAAAACGGGCAACCGTATACCACAATCATTTTGCTGCCGGTAATTTCACAACACCAGGCACAGCCTCATTGCTAACGATGACACTGCCCTGGACGCATCGCGCATTTCGATTCGGCGCAAAAGCCAGGGATGTGCTTACAAATAAAAGCGTGTTTCATGCATTTGATGACTATTACCGTGTTGCATATACACACAATCCGCTGGCGAATACCCTATTACAACAATTTGAAATGGATATCGACGAGTACATCCCGCGGGAAACGCTGTTCATCAACAATGATGGCTTGATCCGTAATTTATTTTCAAAGGATGAAGACATTGCCACGGTGAGCTGGGCAAGGGAAATGAAGCTCAGTGAGGGCGGCTACTCGTATTCCCTCTTTTTGTCACATTTATATGAAAAATATCAAGAAGGGAAAATCGCAGGTTATAAAGATCTCTTTCCCTACGGGCTGCCAAGTACCAACGGTGACAATTATTACACGCTTGAAGAGGGCATCAATTGGCTCGAAGATCAAGTAATCAATCTCCCCCAGCCTTTTTTCACATATTGTCATTATTTCCCGCCTCATTTTCCATATAAACCACGGCGCGAATTCACCAATACCTTTGTAAACGATTCGTGGAAGCCGTTAGATAAGCCCGACGATCTCTTTACAGAGGAAAATCCGTATGAGGTTTTGGCAAAGTCACGGGCTTATTATGACGAATTCATCTTGAACGTAGACAGTGAATTCGGACGACTATTTGACACCCTGGAATCATCAGGGCTGCTTGAGAACACCTGGGTTGTACTCACTTCCGATCACGGCGAGATGCAGGAGCGCGGCATATCAGGCCATACAACGGCTACTTTATATCAGCCCATCGTTCGGATACCCTTGCTGGTTTTTGAACCAGGAAGACAAACTGGCCGGGATATCTACACACCGACCAGCGCAGTTGATGTGATGACGACCCTCCTGCACGTAACAGACCACAACATTCCCGAATGGTCTGAAGGTGTCATTTTGCCTCCTTACAATTCACAAATCCTCCAGCAACATGAAGAAGTGTACTCGGTGCAGGCCCGGCAAAACGACCCCGCGCTTCCATTAACAAAGGCAACAGTTATGCTGGTTGAGGGAAACTACAAGCTAATTTATTATCTTGGATACGATGAACTCGGAAGCGATGGAGAACGTATTCAACTCTTTGATATCAGAACTGACCCTGAAGAATTTAACGAATTATCTCTTATAAAAAAGGATGTTGCTTCAGAATTACTCGCCTGGGTAAGAGCAAAACTAAAGGAAGTTAATGAACCTTTTTTGCCTGACTAGCCCAGGCAATCAATTTTGGGAAGAAGGCTTTCGCTGACGATAAAACTTCTCCTCGGGGACGCCCGCCATGACTTGAACATCCAGAGGCGTATCGAGAAAGCGGGCAATTTCCGCCGACATACTTTTGGGGTCTGACAACAAGTCGTTATATTTTATATAGGCGACCTGGATATTAGCCTGATCGGCAAGCCAGGTTTTTACTTTCAAGAGATGTTTTTTGTAAAGATTTGAAAACATCTCGTCATCATTCTCGTTACTGGGTTTCCCTCTTCGTTCCAGCATTTTTCTTTGTGACGCTAAAATCTCTGGCAAATTGCGTTCCATAAATATAATCTTATATCGGTAGTCTGCGGGCAGGTATTCCAACAGGGCGGATATGATTTTTACGACTTTTCCACAGGCATCTTCCACCCACGCCGAATCCCCTTCCTTTAATTGCTTTACTCTTTCGAATTCATAATATCCCTGCAAATTATCGTCATCTGCCGTGCGGATATTATCTGTTACTGTTTGCAATCCACCTGCTTCAAGCATTTGCATCATCATGGAAGTGCCCGACCTAGGCAATCCCGAAACGATATAAATTGTTTTGGCTGAGTCGCTCATTTTGAATAATCAATCCTTTTATCTTTATTGGTGAGTGTAATGAGTATACACTGAAAACCATCTCATGAATTGATGGGAGCAATTTGAAAATCGAGGCTATGCCTGCAAACAACAATGCAACAGCGATGAAAACTATATGATGAAACCCGAACAGTTAAAGGCGCGGAAAGAGAGGCGTGCATGCGTCATCACTTTTCATCGCAATAGGTATTGATGTCGCCTCAACCGTTTCTGTGAAAGTTTGAACGAGATCTGATAGCAGTCTATACAAGTAGCCCATTTGACCCATAACAAATCCTTGCATTTTTGTTAGGAATGACTATAATAACTTTAATAATTTGGTCTTATTTATCTTGTTTAGTGGGATTGTCCCACCACAATAAATGAAACGCGTTTGGTTTTACCTTCTCCTTCATTTATCAGTAGTTATCAATCAGACGGAGGAAACGCTATGGATCGGGTAAGTTATCAAAGAACAGTCATTTAGATAAAGGGGCAATGATGATCAACCTACGGCCTATTTCGTCTGGCGACGAAGAATTCCTATTCTCCGTTTATTCGAGCACGCGCATGGATGAAATGGCGTTGGTGGATTGGAACGTCGAGCAAAAAGACACCTTTTTGCGAATGCAATTTAATTCCCAGTATCAATACTACAAAGAAAACTATCCCGGTGCACAATATCAGGTAATCCTGCTTGATGACCAGCCGGTAGGACGGCTGTATCTGTATAAACGTGACGATGAAATTCGCATTATGGATATCACACTGCTGCCCGAGTTTCGGAAACAGGGTATCGGATCAGGCTTACTCAATAAGATTCTGGAAGAGGCGGCGAAAGATCATCTGGTGGTGACAATTCATGTTGAACGATTTAACCCAGCCTTGCATTTATATGAAAAGCTGGGTTTTCATTTGGCTGAAGACAAGGGTGTTTATTATTTTATGAAATGGTCACCTAAAATGAGGGAAGAACATGCTTACATTGGATAAACTGCAGAGTAGTCACTTTACTCCACACTTAAATCAGCCCTTTAGTATTCAGCTTGAGGGGATGGAATCTATCAGCCTGGAATTGGTTAGTGTAACAGAATCAGGCTCCCCGTCCCAGCCGGATGCGAGAACTCCATTTTCACTGCAATTCCTTGGCCCCGTCAGTCCACATTATCTGATGCAGCATATTTATCGTCTTGAACATGAAGAAATGGGCATGCTTGATCTATTCATCGTGCCGCTCGGCCCCGAAAGCGGGCGCATGCGTTATGAAGCGATCCTAACGTAGAAAATTCACAGCATATGGTCATCCATTTTTGTTTTATCCATAGTTAGGGAAAGGAACTCTTTATGTCTAAACTATCCACTTTCTTTTTGATCACAGTCATGGCACTTGGCTTGCTGGCCCCTGCGACTGCCGCCGCATCAAAAGGCCCGGCTGCGCCAGCCAACGTCCTGGAGCCTTTCTGTGGAGATCCAACCATTGTTCCGCTGCTCAGTGACAAAAATGTTGACATAGGCACGGTGACGGTTGCCAATAGCGAGACCACATTGTTCGTCACCTATACCGTCACGCCGCCGTGGACCTTGGTGAAAACCGATTTGGCCGTGACCAATTCACTGGCTGACATACCTGTCACCAATAAGGGCAACCCAAAGGTAGGCCAATTCCCTTATCACACCTCGCACTCTGGGATCACCGAGTTTACTTACGAAATCCCACTGAGTAGCTTGGGGAGCACTATATATATAGCGGCTCATGCAGATGTGCAAAATTCGGACTCGACTCAAACTGCCGGTGCATGGGCGCAAGGCACCCTCTTCGTTCCGAACAAGGGCAGTTGGGGCATGTACTTCACATATGCTATCCAGCCCTGTAATGAGCCTCCAGTGGCAGTGGATGATACAGCTACCGTTGCAGAAGATTCGGGCGCAACAGTCATTGATGTGCTTGTGAATGACACTGACCTGGAAGGCGACCCCTTCACTATTGACTCAGCTAGCGATCCTGCCAACGGGACAGTTGTTGTGGCAGTCGATGGGCTCAGCCTCACCTATGAGCCTGACCCGAATTACTGTAACGACGGCTCATCCACGGACGATTTCACATACACCTTAGACCCCGGCGGAGCAATAGCTACCGTTGTAGTCACAGTAACGTGTGTGGATGATTTACCAGTTGCAGTCGATGACTCGGCAACGGTTGCTGAGAATTCTGGCGCGACAACGATCAACGTGCTCACCAACGATAGCGACGCGGAAGGTGATCCATTTACCATTGCCTCTGCAAGCGATCCTGCCAACGGGACAGTTGTTGTGGCTGGCGACGGACTCAGCCTAAGCTATCAGCCTGATCCCGGGTATTGCAATGGCGGCTCACCCACCGACGATTTTACATATACCTTAACACCCGGCGGCTCAACAGCCACTGTGACTGTGACAGTTAGCTGTGAGGATGATCCACCTGTGGCAGTTAATGATGCAGCGACTGTTGCAGAAAATTCTGGAGCGACAACGATCAATGTTCTCGCCAATGACACCGACACCGATGGCGGCCCGATCAGCATCGACTCGGTCACACAACCCACAAATGGGACAGTGGTCATTACAAATACTGGCGCAGACCTCACCTATGAACCTGATGCCGACTACTGCAATGACGGCACGCCAACCGATGATTTCACATACACACTGACCCCCGGTGGCTCAATCGCTACAGTCGCTGTGACAGTCACATGTGTGGATGAAGCGCCGGTAGCAGTAGATGATACTGCAACTGTCGCCGAAGATTCTAGTGCGACAACAATCAATGTTCTCGCAAACGATACCGATGCAGATGGAGGTCCGATCAGCATTGACTCGGTCACCCAACCCACAAATGGCGCAGTGGTCATTACCAACGCTGGGGCAGACCTTACCTATCAACCCAATGCCAACTATTGCAACGATGGCTCACCCACCGATGACTTTACATATACCTTAACACCCGGTGGCTCAACAGCCACAGTCGAGGTGACGGTGACCTGCGTAGACGATCCGCCCACCGCGTTTGACGATACGGCAACAGTCGCCGAAGATTCAAGCGCAACAATGATAGACGTATTAGCCAACGATACGGATTTGGATGGCGGCGGCGGTTCCTTCACGATTGCTTCCGCCAGCGACCCCGCCAACGGGGCAGTTATTGTAGCAGGCGATGGACTTAGCCTCACCTATCAGCCCGACGCCAACTACTGTAATGGCGGCGTTCCAACCGATGACTTTACTTACACTCTAACGCCCGGCGGTTCGATAGCCACTGTCGCGGTCACAGTGACCTGCGTGAATGATGGACCTATCAATACCGTACCCGGTGCGCAGAATGCAAACGAAGATACCGATCTCTTTATCGCTGGCATCAGCATCGCTGATGTTGATTCTGGCGCTAGCAACATCCAAGCGACCTTCTCAGTAATTAATGGCGTTGTAACAGTCAAAACAACAGTTGCCAGCGGCGTAACAGCCGGGCAGGTTAGTGGCAACGGCACCAGCTCAGTGGTTGTGACTGCACCTCTCAGTGCCATCAATACAACGCTCGCCGATGCACAGGGACTTAAATATCGCGGCAATTTGAATTTCAATGATACGCGTGGCTCCGAGACACTAACTCTTGCCACAGATGATCTGGGTAACACCGGCTCTGGCGGCGCGCTCACTGATACAGATTTGGTGAACATCACGGTCAACGCGATCAATGATGCACCGAGTGCTATAGCGAAAAA
Organism: Candidatus Villigracilis sp.; assembly: GCF_057083605.1. NCBI lineage: Bacteria > Bacillati > Chloroflexota > Anaerolineae > Anaerolineales > Candidatus Villigracilaceae > Candidatus Villigracilis > Candidatus Villigracilis sp. The sequence continues at coordinate 42,958 of NZ_JBXMTI010000071.1, forward strand.
CTATAACGCGCAAGCCAATATGAAGATCACCGGCCTAACCGGGCTTTTGACCGGTGCAACGGATCCAGACACCGGCGACGGCGGCTACAGCGCTACATTCACCGTCGGCACTGTCAGCGCTACCACTCCGGCTGGCGGGACGATCAGCAATCTCAACAATGCCACTGGCTCCTTTGACTTTGATCCGCCCCCCGGAGCGACTGGCAATGTCACATTCACCTATACAGTCTGTGATAGCGGTAACCCTGCTCCCTCCGTTTGCAGTGCGCCTGCAACTGTCACAGTCAACGTTGCTGGCCCGGTCATCTGGTTCGTAAACCCAGCCGTTGCTGGACCGGGAGATGGGCGACTAAGCAACCCATTCAATCTTCTCTCCGCTGCAGCGGCTGTGGATGCATCCGGTCATCGCATCTTCGTCTACACCGGCACAGCCATAAGCGGTATCACCCTCAACTCCGATGAATGGTTAATCGGGCAGGGCGTAACTGGCGCAGGCTTCGACACCCTCTTCGGCATCACACCTCCGGCAGGCACGATAGCCCGTCCAAGCATCGGCGGGACTCGCCCAACGATTCAAGGCAATGTTGTGATGGCAACCAGTGATGCGGTGCGCGGCTTGAACATCCAGCCGGGCTCTGGAACGGCAGGATTAACTGCCAGCAGCGCAACCAGCCTAACGGTTGAAGAAGTAAGCGTTACTACATCGAATGCGGCCGCTGTTAATTTATCCAGTTCGGGCGGTACGATCAATCTCACATCTGTTTCTGCCAACGGCGGCTCAAACGGCATCGTGCTTAACAACACGACAGGCACGTTCACAGTCGCTGGCACCGGCGGGACATGCACTGAAGCCAATACAAGCGGATGCTCCGGCGGCACGATCCAGAACATGACTGGCGCAGACAATTCAACCGCCACACCAGTTGGGGCTGGGATCGCATTGAACAATGTCGTAGGTGTCTCGCTCACACGCATGTACATCCACGACATGTCCAATTATGGCATTAGAGGCACAGGCGTGAATGGGTTTACGCTGGACAATAGCGTGGTCAGCGGTGTGAACGGAACGAATGTTGCTTCACCATTCAATGACAGCAGCATATTGTTTATTAACTTGAACGGCACTTCGTCCATCTCCAATAACGCCATCACTGGCGGATTCTTCAGAAATATTCATATTGACAACTCCAGCGGCACGCTCAACCTGACTGTCAATAACAACAACATCCACCACACCGGCGCGGCACAGGGTGATGACGGGCTCTTCGTTGAAGCAGATACAACAGCCAACGTAACACTCAATGTGACCAACAACACCTTTGCGGCGCATGGTGGTGATCACTTCAACCTCAGCCTGCTCAATTCACCTACAGTTGACCTGAACTTCACCGGCAACTTGTGGAGCGGCGGGCACGCCATCGGGCTTGGACAAGGCTTGTTCATCCTCGGCGCTACCTTCAATGGTACGTTCACCTATGACATCCTGAACAACGGTACGGTAGGCAGCCCGCTGGTTGGCAATAACTCCGGCGGAGCAATCCATGTCAACAAGGGCAGCGGCACAGGCACCTTCAGCGGCACGATCTCAAACAATGTGATCGGCAACCCCGCTGTAAACAGTTCAGGCTCTCTAAATGCTTCCGGTATTGACGTGGAAGCGCATGGCGCTGGCGGCTCGCATACCACGCTGATCACCAATAACCTGGTGCGCCAATTCCATAACGACGGCATCCTCATCCTTGCGGGTGAAGGCAGCGCGGCGTTCAATGTGACCATGACTGGCAACACAGTTTCCAACCCGGATGCTTCGCTTGCCTCATTGCACGGCATTCACTTCAACATCGGCACATTGCCCGCAGACAACATGACAGCCTGCCTGGATGCGAAAAACAACACCCTCACTAACGCTGGGGCTGATGGGGCGGGTGGCACACCGGCCAATGGCGGTGTGGATTTGCGTATGCGCCAGCGTCAACTGACAACTGTGCGTTTGCCTGGTTACGCTGGAGCGAACAATGACAACGCCGCGGTTCAAACTTTCCTGTCAGTGACGAATAGCAATGCTGTCACAACCATCCTTGCAAGCAATACCGTGGCAGGTGGCGGCGGCGGCTTTATCGGCGGCGCAGCTTGCGCACAACCATAAGCGGCAAATAGTTCATGAGCAGTTGCACTGCGCATGTTCGCAGTGCAACTGCATACTGAATAAGAGTTCAAAGGAGTCATCAAATGGCCGAACCCTTTTTATCTGAAATCCGAATCATGAGTTTCGTCTTCGCCCCAAAAGGCTGGGCGCTGTGCAATGGTCAGTTACTACCCATCAATCAGAACCAGGCCCTCTTCTCGTTATTAGGAACAACTTTCGGCGGCGATGGACGCGTAAATTTCGCCCTGCCAGACCTGCGTGCCCGCGTACCCATCCATGAGGGGAGCGGCCATACTCTCGGTGAACGCGGTGGTGAGCAGGCTCATACCCTCAGCATAGCAGAACTCCCAACGCACACGCATCTTGAGCAGGCATCACCCAACGTTGCCGATGCAGTCAACCCTACCAATGCAGTGCTTGCCTCAGCCTCCAATGTGTATCGGACTGCTGATAATCTCACGGCGCTCAACGCTGCATCCGTGGCCAATGTTGGTGGCAGTCAGGCGCACCTCAATATGCAGCCCTTCCTAACGCTCAGTTTCTGCATTGCCCTGCAAGGCATTTTCCCCAGCCAGAACTAAGGAGCTAAAATGGCACAACCATACGTTGGTGAAATAAGAATGTTTGCCGGCAACTTTGCCCCCGCAGGCTGGATGTTTTGTGAAGGGCAACTGCTGCCTATCTCTGAGAATGAGACCCTGTTTCAATTGATCGGTACAACCTATGGCGGCGATGGGGAGTCTACATTTGCTCTACCGGACCTCCGCGGACGTCTTCCAATCCATCAGGGCAATGGATTTATCCTGGCTGAAACCGGGGGTGCGGAGGAAATTACGTTGACCGTTAACCAAATTCCGATTCATTCCCACCCTTTGCTTGCTTCTGCTGGCCCGGGCAATGCCAACGCCCCAGCCGGCAACATAACAGGCGAATCGGCGGCGGTGAAGATTTATATTTCAGAAATACCTACAGCAAATCTGAATCCTCAAGCTGTAACTCCTATTGGCGGCAGTCAGCCGCACACAAACTTCCAGCCGTATCTGTGTATCAATTTCATCATATCGTTGTTTGGGATCTTCCCATCCCCAACATAAGGAGTTTATTATGGCTGATCCATTTGTAGCTGAAATTCGTATTTTTCCGTTTAACTTCGCTCCAAAAGGCTGGGCTTTCTGTGATGGTCAACTACTGCCGTTGAGTCAAAACACCGCGCTGTTTGCGCTGCTTGGCACCACCTACGGTGGCAATGGCAAGAGCAATTTTGCTCTGCCTGACCTTCAGGGAAATGCACCCATGCACCCGGGTCAAGGCCCAGGCTTATCGCTTCACGACTTGGGCGAAATGAGTGGTTCTGAAACGGTGACATTACTCGAATCCGAAATTCCATTCCACACCCATAACCTGCGCGCCTGGCCAACGGATCCTGCCGATGTGCAGGCACCTCAGGCAGCGGTTGGGCTGGCGCGTTCCGCTGGCGGCAACGCCTACACAACGAATACGGCTGGCTTAGTGTCTATGGCCCCTGAGACACTGTCTCCGGCGGGTGGTGACCAGCCGCATAACAACATGATGCCGTATCTCACCCTCAACTTCTGCATCGCATTGCAGGGCGTCTTCCCGCCGCGTGGTTAAGGAGTTGACTATGAACAGAAGAGACTTTCTAAAACTCGGAGGGTTATTCTCCACTGCCGTCTTCGCCCAATTCAATTTACCGGGCAGTATTGCTATGATGCCTGTTGAAGTGGAATCTCAAGGCATGTTATTTCGCGCTACCTCAGACGGAAAAATCCTGATCTCAGCCAACACGGGTAAGACCTGGCAATTGCATACAAATTTCGGTTCAGAGTTTTTCGTCCGAAGCCTGGTAACAGATATACGAGGGCAGGTGAAAGCGCAACTTGAATTTTCAGGCTATCCTTTCGATCTGGTTCTGGCTCAAAACGGGAACACTTGGAAAACGGCATAATCCAATCAGCCAGAGAATTCAAACTATCATCCTATGATATAAGAGACGAAGTCAATGCGGCTTCGTCTCTTATATTTCCTCAAGGGTTAATCAGTATGAATTTCGGTAATACACATTGCGTTGCTATATTTTGCTGGGAAGATTGCGCTCATCAGCGCATTAGGGTAAAGTAAAATTATCCGGTAAGCTTGAAATCCACCATGAGAGTTTCTTGAAATCGCGCCATTCACATTAAAGGTATCCCATGCCGAATCATCTAATTAAATCTACTTCGCCCTATCTGATCCAACATGCCAATAACCCTGTGGACTGGTTCCCCTGGGGCGAAGAAGCGCTCGCAAAAGCCAAAGCCGAAGAAAAACCAATTTTTCTTAGCATCGGCTACGCTGCCTGTCATTGGTGTCATGTTATGGCACATGAATCTTTTGAAGACGAAGAAACAGCCGAGTTCATGAATGAGTTTTTTGTCAACATCAAAGTGGATCGTGAAGAGCGCCCCGATATTGACGGAATCTACATGCAGGCCGTGGTCGCCATGACAGGTTCAGGCGGCTGGCCCATGTCCGTCTTTCTCACACCTGAATTAAAGCCATTTTATACGGGCACATATTTTCCGCCTGTGCGCCGTTTCAACATGCCTGCTTTCAAAGATGTATTAAGCGGTCTCGCTAATGCCTGGAAAAATAACCGGGATGAAGTCGAGAAAACAGGGCTGCAAGTCAGCGGTCATTTGCAGGCACAGATCAAAAATCAAAACAACGATTCAATTACACCTGAACACCTGGATGCAATCGCAAAGGCCATGCAAGAATCGTACGATTGGGGCTATGGCGGCTGGGGCGATGCGCCCAAGTTCCCGCAGGCAATGGCGGTTGAGTTTCTCCTTCATCATTCGATTGCAAGCAAAAACGAAGAATACATAAAACTTATCAAACATTGTTTGCAGGCCATGGCTCGTGGCGGCATGTATGATGTTGTCGGCGGCGGTTTTGCACGCTACAGCACTGATAACCTTTGGCGGCTGCCGCATTTTGAGAACTAGGTGACCCAACCGATAGCTTGTTTCGACCTAGAAAGCACCATATATCAATGAATTTTTGACCGTCTTCTACAGTCATTAAAGCGCCAACATCTAGTAACTCAATCACGCGTCGCCGATCATCAAAGGTTTCATTTCCGGGGCCCAATCCTTCCGCAATATGTAAAGCAAACTCACGAATTTGCTGGATGTCTTTTTCTGTTATGGTTTCTGTTTCCAAATTCAGATTCAAATCGTCGCGTTCTTTCTCCAACGAGGTGAGGGTGGTTTCTAATTGCTGTTTCTTATCAACCAACAATTCTCTTGGAATGTCACCAGAAATATATAGGTCAAGTACGCGATCCAGTTGACTCTTCGAGTCCTGCCAAAGATCATCAAGAACGAGCAAACGGTCACGTATGGGTGCAATGAAATGCTCTCGACTTTCTTGATATTCTGCAAGCCCAGTTTCCAGAGTTCCCGGTTGAGTAAGAAGCGCCTTCACCCAATCCCGGACCAACTTGTCGACAACATCTACGCGAAAGCTTGGAAGATGGCACTTCACGTTGGCGATGGTCCCCATGAGCGCATTACATTTGTAATACAGGTAAAGTTTCCTTTCGTGAGGCACGGTAGCATAGCAATTGACGCTGGTATGACACAAACCACATCGGACACGTCCTCTCAGTAAGTACTCTCTTTTTATATTGCGTTTGGAGACACTTACATTTGCCTTTCGCTGAAGCTTAGCTTTCTCCCACATTTCCTCAGAGACAATAGCAGGCACGTTAAATGTCAGCCACCATTCGCGGGCGTTGGGCTTGTGGTAACCTCCGAAAGTGTTACGTTTTCCATAGTGCCAGTGTCCGGCATATGTCTCTGATTCCAGAATTCGATACACGAGTCTCCCTGACCATTCCCCTTTCCCGCGCTTTTTGAACATTCCACGCAGGTCTGCCCAAGTGGGAACCCGCATTTGGGTGAGTCGCTTTGAAATCTCGCGTGTGGATAGGCGCCGACCTTTTTCATCTCCTTCCACATACCATGTGTAAACCAACCGTACGACTGCTGCCTCCTCTTCATGAATCACCAAATTTTTTCCATCCTCTGATAAGCGATAACCAAATGGGGGTTTATTTCCATGAAGCATGATCTTCCCGTTTTTGACCACCTACCGCCTTCCGCGAACCATGCGTTCGGCAATTTTTTCACGTTCGTATTCAGCGATAGTCGCACGAATATGTTTGTTCAAACGCCCTTCCGGCGAGTTCTCATAGCTGGCTAGTACATAAACAACTTCGACACCGGCCCGGTTCAGTTGTTCTTCAACGATAAGTTGCTTCGCAAGCTTACGACTCAGGCGGTCGATCTCACGGACCACCAATACATCAAACTCTCCTTTTTGCGCCATATCACGTGCATGATTAAGTTCGGGTAATTCAAATGAAGCGCCAGATGCACCACGATCATCCTCGGACAATTCTGCGATGATTTGCCACCCATTGTCGAGTGCAAAATCCCGGCACATTTCCAATTGTCCAGCCAGATTGCGTCCTTCCTTGCCGCGGTCATCGCTGGAAACTCTTGCATAGAGTACAGCACGTTTAATTGTTTTCATGATCTTCCTTCAGGGGTGATATTATTTTTGGGGAATGGTATAGGATTAGCGGTGCCAGACCGGGCTGGCTGTCGCTTAGTTGCGGGACGGCTGGTAAAGGATTTCCCGCATTTCCTCGAAGAGTTGCGGTCCCAACACAAGGGATTGTTCATGGGAGGCAAGTTCAAAGGAATTCACAAGATCGGCCAATACCATGCCGATATTTCCTTCAACCTCCAGCAGGCTTTTTCCACTCGCTGCTTCCTGCCACTCCTGGCGGAACTTGGAAAGGATTGCAATTGCTTTCGTTCGTGGACTTGGATTCGTATTCAACATCAGAAGGCTCCTTTTGATTATTGGAGCGATCTCATTCTGCCCGGTCAGAAAAAGAAATCGCCCCGGTGAATCTCACCAGGGCGTGAAAACTGGGCTGATATAATGAAGTCAGCCCGTCCCTCCGCTACTATCGGTGGGTTGGGTTAGGGTCGTGCGTGTGTTCCACCACATTCACGGCCCGTTTCAACAGGTATAATTATCGTACTGATACGATAATTATACTACACAGAAATCAAAAGTCAATAATCCCCCACCCCATCGATTTATCGTCTTTTTGAACCAGGCTTCGGCTTTGCTCCGCGACGTTCCCCCAGTTTCTCTGCATGCTTTAGATAAGTTTCCAGGGAACGCCGGCTGACCTGCCATGACGGTCCCCACTTTCGCCCCACCACTTTGTTAGATCGAATCAATTGACGGATGTAATCCGGGTTATAGCCGCTTACGCGCGCAGCATCATAGGTAGTCAACCAATCGTCCATAAAACAATTCTCCCAAAATAATTATAACTTGGATGGCAGTAAGTTTGCTTGTCGTAAGGAGTATGTATTCGATACGACAGCCATTGGCATGGGTAATTTCCTGAATTCGTAGTTAGGTGATTGTAAGTTTTATCACATTCATTTTTTCGGGCTTCTCCATTAGAATTTTAGCCTTTTGGCTAAATACACCAAACGTAGTCATATTCATCCAAAATTACGAATCGTGTTGTATCTGATTCTGTTCACATGCGGTGGATTGTTGTTTGGTTCGATCATCTGGGTCTTCCATCGAATTCAAACACGATTTGGAGAAGAACTCGCCGAAGTTGCGGCAGCACTCATGTCCATTCTCATCCTCGCGTTGATCACGGTTGGAATGCGCGCCGGCTGGAGCCTAGACCGCTTCATTCGACATCGCAGAATCGACATCTGGCGAATTCACCGATCCATCAGGCAGACCGGATATTTCCTTTCGTTGCTGGGATATGAGGAAGCTCAACCTCAGACGAGACTGCTCGAATCAGGGATTTCAAACACAACCCAAATGCTGGCAAGCATGGATAGACCGAAACGACGTGGCAGACCACCCACCCACTCGCTTGATCGCTGGATGCGAGTCGTATTAGCGTGGGAAAATCGCGATCCATTCCGAAACCCCATGACCTTGACCGAGTTCCTTTCCCAGGAATTTGGTACGTATGCTGACGGTACTCCCTGCATGTCTGAAAACAGTTTCTACGAGAATCGAAAAAAGGTATTTGAGGAACTCCGCAAAAACGCTTCACTACAACGGGAAACTGGAACATAAAATCAAGAGATATTAATCTCAAAATAAAAGCCGCATGAGCAGCGGCTTTTATTTTTTCGCCAAGATCTGTAAAGACAAGTTGACAACGACGCGCACGTAAAACATTACATTTATCATAGGATTTATGTGATTTGCGTCTATGGCGGTTTCTACTTGGCATTAATCTTTTTGAAATACAATTATTTTTCACGCAAATGGGGTCCATGACACTTACGATAGAGGCGTTTACCATCCCGATTTCAATTCATACCGCATGAAATGGTGCTTGACGTAGTGTTTTTTTGACCCAGTATGATACCTAACGGGTAAAAAAAATGAATTCATTATTTATCGGCCTCCTTGTGGGCATTGTATTCTTCCTTTTTCCCATTGTGATTGGAATAGCGTTGTTCTTCATCCTGATATTCCGCGTCCGAGGGATATTCAGGAAAAGTGACGATGATATTCAATGACATCCAACCCACCTGTATAAGACTCATCTTTAATTTACTCCACTTCAATTTCCATAAAATCTCATGGGGGCAACATCAGTATCGAGAATACCCATCAAATAATGTCGCCGGAATTTCCGTAGAATTCCTGTGACTCAAAATGGGGAATTAATTGACTCCCGCCGTGTAAAAGAGCCGCTGTACGTGGCTCTTTTATCTTAACCCAAGCGAGGTTGAACATGGCAAGAGTTGTCATATACCTTCTCGAACCAGAAATGAACGCACTCAATCAATTAGCCCAACAGGAATATCGACCCGTGAAGTCGCAGGCAGCATTGATCATCAGAAATGAACTCAAGCGCCTTGGACTGATCGAGGGACAACTGGCAGGCGGAGACAAACAGCCCGAGTTATCTGCCGAAACCGATGACAGGGGTGCAGCATGTTAGAACAGCCCACCCAGGAAATCGAACTGACCGCCGAACAACGCCGCAATCTGGGGCATGTATATCGCATGATCCTTGGCTGGCGAAGGGATCGCAAAAATAAAACGGCATCCCCACCTGTAACCGAATCGATGTCCGGAGAACACCAATCGCCACAGACCGAATCGGGTTCCGCCGCACAGGCAGAAAGCGAGTCCTGAGATGTTCACAGGCATTTTCGTCGGACTCGCCATATTTGGCGGAAGCCTCCTTATCGGGGTGATCGTTTTCTTTCTTTTGTTCTGATCCCCTCAGAACCTGAAGCATCTTCATCGTTTTCAAAAATAGGAACATATCATGTCCACCAAAGTCATCTGTATTGCCAATCAAAAAGGCGGGGTCGGCAAGACCACGACTGCCGTATCCCTCGCCCACTGCCTGTCTCAAAAAGGCCGGCGCGTATTACTGATCGATCTTGACCCGCAGGGTCAATCCGCCACAGCACTGGGACACAACCCCGAACCCGGTGCGTTTTATCTGCTCACAATGGGAAGCACACCGCAGGAGACCACCTTTGTGCAGTCATGGGTGCGTTTCTCCGGTCGTGAAGGACTCTACCTCCTGCCCGGCAACCAACAGACGATGGCCGCCCAGACCGTACTCAACGCGCAGGACAAACCCATCTCTGCCATCCGCCAATCCATCCAGCGTTTTTTCAAAGATGGACTGCACTACATCCTCTTCGACACCGCGCCCAGTGTCGGTGGCATCCAGGAACGCGCGGTCTGGGCATCCGACCTGGTGATCGTGCCGACTGCCACCGAGTTCCTTTCCGCCGACGGCGTCTCGAAGGTGCTGCTCATGATGAGTGTGCTTCAGGAAAAGAAAAACTGGCGCGGAAATCTATTGGGCATCCTGCCGACCTTCTTTGATGAACAAACCCGCGAGAGCAAAGCCACGATGGAAAACCTGAAGGAACGGTTTGATGCAAGTGTTCTGCCACCCATCCATCGCTCCACGTTGTTACGGGAATGCGCCGCCGAAGGGAAAACCATTTTGGAATTTGATCCTGTGTGCCGGGCTGCCAAGGAATATCAAGCATTGACCCAGCACGTGCTGAAATTCTAGGAGTGGATATGACCGGACGACGTGACCCATTTGAAAAGACTGATACACCGACCCCAACTCAACCACCCAGCCTCTACGACTCCCTGCGCGTGGCAGCGCCGCGCAAACGCAGCCGTCAGCGGGAAAAACAACAACAGAGCCGCAAGGTGGTCTATCGCGGCATCGATCCAAAAGTGTCATTGAAAGTGAAGGCAATTGCCGATGACCTGCTGGTCCCCGCAGGAGAGGTGGCATGTGCAGTGCTCGAATACGCGCTGCGTTCCTATGAACGCGGTGATTTTGATCTCCACCCGCGTCCTAATCCGGAACGCATGCGCATGACCCTCTTCCCACGAAGCGACTCCGCACATTCGATCAACAGACCTCAACGTACTGCCAAACATAAACGACCGCAAGCCAGTGATGGGGCTGGCTGGCGGCGATGGCGACCAGAATGAGAAGCGTAGCGAGAGTTCTCATGATCCGTCTCCTTGTTTGGATTGGTTAAAAAGTTCCAGGGAGAAGGCATGATCACGCATCCGCGCAGTCCAGTGTGTCGGCTCATTCCACCTCCACACTGGCCCAGCTGGGCGCGGTGGTATACACGGCGGCATCTTCGCGCAGCAGTGTAATGTCGGCGGTATACAGGTAGTCCCCTTGCTGTCGTCCGGCGGAGGTGGCGACGTTGATCGCCTTGCCGTTCACGATCACCATGCGTTCATTGGCTTGGAGCGGAAAAGGCGCGTAAATCTTGACGGTTTTTACGGTTGTGATATGATCGGGCTTGTACATGTTTGTGCACCGAAGCCGTCCAGTTGCTGCTGGGCGGCTTCACTTTTTATCTGCCAGGCCTCTCACCCCGGCGAGTCCTCACTATAGAAAACGAAAACGGGCGTTGGCATGGGAAGTCCATGCATAACGCCCGTTTAGCTTGTGTGGGGATATGTAGTTATTGGATCGAATTCAGATTGCCTCCTGTGTGGGTTTCAAGGGAAGATTTACCGCCGACACGCCCATGAAAATCATGATGTGTGTCGGTTCCGACGTTGGGCTTGTTTGGGAAGCTTGAACCTGTTCTGATAGGTTCCCATTTCCCAAACGTTCGAGATTTCTTTCAGTGAGTTCATGCAAATTTCCAAACAAGCCTGTTTCTTACATGGGGGAAGTGGATGATACGGATGAATTGACTTGGTGATGGTGATTATGGTTTCCTTTCGTTGAGTTGAGGTTGGGGATTGGATACAACAAGAGAAGCCCGGCGGTTTGCCAGGCTTCTTGAAGAGAGGGATGGATTGTGGAAAATAGGAACAGTGCGGATTATATGGAGTTTGAGAAAACTGTCAAAGTACGTAGGCGGCAGATATTCCCCTTGAGTAACCTTATGCGACCTGAAAACACGCCCCTATTCCCTACGGGCGAACTTGCGTTTGAGAACTGGAAATTGCGAACATTGGATGCCATCGGATTTATCGAATATCCCAATTTCGAGAATTACACTGCGGGGAAATAGTAGCGACACGCTTCTCATACCCCTTGACTGCCTTTCGTATCATCGCGCAAAAAACAAAAAAGGATACGAAATGGATACCAAACAAGAATGGAAAAAACGAGTCATAAAGATAACACTTTTGGTCCTGACGCTGCTTGTATTGTTCGCGGGGCTCAACCTTCAGCAGTTGTATTCCGCCTGGACGGTCTGGAGCGAGGCCCAGCGGCTTGCGAAGCTGGCGGGAGACACACCGGATGACTTTGAAAATCCCGCACCACTCACGGAGGATTTCGAAAATGGGCTGTCCACGGCATTTTGGGATTTCACGATCATCAATGGCGCCGGGCAGGTCTCAAATGAAACCGGTTGGCATGCAGCGCAAATGGAAGTTGATCATCAACTGACCCTTCGGCATGTTCCAGATTCCGAATTCAATAGAGAAAGCGCGGAATGGCAGGAACCTTCCAGTGAGCAATATAACAATGTCACGTTGATCGGCGGCAGTGAGTTTCAGCCTACTCCATCAAGCGATGTGGTCTTGGAATTCAAAAGCCGGGTGGATGATAATTTTTATGGGACGGCGGGAGTTGTCCTGCAGCCGCAAGGGACGCTTCAGGCAGATGGAAGGTTTGCCAAGCCCTTCGATATGTTCGGACTTTCCATGATCGGCAAGGAGTCCTCCTTCAATGGCAATAATGGTGCGGTTTGTTATCTGGCGCTCAATTGGGCGCCTGCACAGGTCGAAGCCATGAATGTGGATACGGAACTCTGGCACAACTACCAGATTCGTCTGCATCGGATCAGTAGAACCCAATGGCTGGGAAACATGTCGGTGGACGGGTTGGAAGTGTGTCGGATGACGATGCCGGCGTTTGGACCGCTGGAGATCCAGGTCTGGAGCGATAATTATCTGGTGAACACCCAGCCGCAACGATGGTGGCAGATCGCACCGGTTCTTGAGTTGGGTTTCCAGGATGGCGGGAACAAGGAGTTTCATCTGGATGACATTCGTATCTTTGAGGAAGTTCAGGAATAAGCACACAATGAAAAATACGCCCGGTTCACGACCGGGCGTATTTTTTTAAAACGGTAAGCGACACATGCGACCCACCTTGTTCTCCTGAAAAGTATAGTCACGCCCATGAGTGAGTCATACCAGTCCAAACAGGATCGCCGGCAGCGGTTGTTGGAGTCACTGCCCGAGGGACTTCGTCCGCACGTTTCCGTGCGCAACATCGAAGCCGTGGCAGCGCTTTCCCCACAGGCACAAACACGATTGCTGGAAGCCGTTCAAGCCGGGCTCAAACGCCTGCCGCGTGCCATTGAACAATTACGCGCCGACCCGGAGACTTCCATTGCAGACCTGCTCGATCCTCCTGCACAATCTGAAACAGAACTGCCTGTGCAGAGCGACTCTTCATCCATTGGACAGGAAGTGGCGGATCTGATCCAGGAATGCTTTCCGGATATGCCACGTGTGTCGGCGGAAGCGCTGGCAGATGCGGATGTGATGCAGGTCGTTCGATCCCTTGCAGAGACCCATCAACAGGTATTCAAGTCCAGTCACATCCAGACGGATTTCGTCATGCTGACCCTGTATGGATTGATGCGCCAGACACTCGAACGACTCGAAGAGATCATTGAAGAAACCCCTGCCCTGCGGCAAGCATTTGAAAAAAACAACGAATGGAGAAAAGAAGAAACATGTTGAAACGAATTGCCTCAACCGGCGTGAACCTGGTGGTGCTGGGTGTGTCGGTTGGAATTTTTCTGGTTGCGTTCATCGCCTTGAATGCATTGGGTGCGGCGCAGAAACCGCCCACCGTTTCTGTGTTGTCTGCCACACGCGACTTGAACATCGGCGATGTCATTACAGCGAGTGACCTGGCGGTCAAGACCGTTTTTCAGGATGACAATGCCAGTATGTATATTCCCGGGGAGGAAGTTACCGGAGTGGTGGGTGGCATTGTCGCTCAACCGATCTTTATCGGGCAGCCTGTTTTTCGCAGTGCCATCGTCGCGCCGGCAGCAGAGGGTACGCGCTTGTCGGCGGTTCTTGCACAATTCCCCGGTCATAGTTTGTTCCCTCTGCCATTGGATGCCATGAATCTCGTGGCTCCGGATGCGGAAGCTTTTCTGCCCGGCGACCTGATCGGTGTGACCGTGGTGATCAGCACCCGCAACAGATGAGCACACCCACCCCGATGCCGGAATTGGTCATCGATCCTGGGTATGTTGAACCAACCGCCCAACCCTCTCCGCTTGAATTGGAACAGTCAGATGCGATCAACCGTTCGTTTCCGCCGCTTGCCAAGGATTTGTTCCCGATGGGCGTGCGCGTGATCGCGGTACAAGGCTTGCCTGCGCAGACGGACTCTACAGAGAACAGTGACAGCGGCTCCTCCTTCACGCTTGAAGATACGCAGAAAATGTTGATCCTGCTTGTCCCCAATGAGAGCCGTGAAGTGTTGTCCCTTGCACTTCAACAGGGTGACAAACTTATCGTTTCCCTGATGGCGCGCGGTGATGAAACACCGACAGCCGGCTTCACGTATTGGGACTTCGAAGATCTCTTCAAAGAGGATCGCGAGGGAGTTCTGGAAGGAGGCGAGTAATGCAGGTTCTCTTGCTTGGCGCGGGAACTGTGACTTCCCGTTTGAATATGCAACTAGCGGAACAAGGACATTCCGTTATTGCCCAGATCGCGGCCTTTACGCCGCAGCATATTGACCTGTTCGATTTCCGTGCGCTGGTGGTGGTCTCACCGGAGTCATCGGTATCGCCAGAGAGTCTGGTCAAGGCGGCAGAGCGTGGCAAGTTGATCTTCGTCATCGCCGGCGTGGGCGATGGCATGGCATCTTGGGCGAATGGTGTGGGTGTGCCTTCCATTGCTTACCCGCCCTCGGATGTGGATATCAATAAACTGTATGAAGAGATGCGCCGTGCTGATGCCGGCAATCTCGCGGCAGATGACCAGTATCGCCGGGCGGTGCCGGGCAGTGATATGTCGGCGCGCATTCAATCGGGGATGGCGGTGAGGAAGATTGCGATTACTTCCCCGAAAGGCGGAACAGGGAAAACCACGGTGGCTGTCAATCTCGCGGTTGCATTAGCGCTCAGCGGGATTACCACTTACCTTGTCGATGCAGACGGTAATGCCGGCGCACTGCAATATCACATGCGCCTGGAGCGCGTGAATACCACCATGATCGGTTTGTTACGACGTGAGATCGCCAAAGCCAACAAGGGCGTGATGAGCGATGTTGCCTCAGGTGCTGCGTATCTCACCTTTACACCCTTGGAAAATTTACCCACCCTGCGAGTCCTGCCGGGACTCATCACCGATGATCTGGGAGATGAAGTCCTGCAACAGGAAGGTAAAGTTGCAGAGGTTATTCAAGGGTTATACGAGGCAGGTGTCGCCGCAGGCGGTGTGGTGATTATGGATGTTGGCATCAATCCTGCGCACGTGGTGCATCGTGCGGCGCTTAAGTCCGCGGAAGGTATTGCGATTGTCATCAAACCGGAAATTCCTGATCTCGCAGAAACCCGTCGCTGGATCGCAAGGATGATCAACTCATTGGCAAGTGTGGTCGGCAAGGGCAGCGCCCATGAATTTATTGGCAGCCGCGTAAAGCTTTGCTACAACCAGGTGGTGGGCGATGGCTTCAAGTCGGCGCACAAGATGTTGCAGCAGGCGTTGAGCGAGGACAAGATTGAATTGGCATTGATTCCGAACGGCATCATTCCGATTGTCGATCCGCGCCTGGCGGCTCAAGCCGTGAACTCGGATCGACGCGAGGACATCCTGATCTGGCGCTACAAGAAGGAGAAGTTGGAGGAACTCGGACCGTTCGCCGACTCGTTATTAGGTTTCGCATCGCACTTTGTGCCGGCTGTCCGTGAAGGTGCTTCACGCATTGGACTATTACCCAGTCCAACGAAAAAACGCGGCTGGTTCGGAAAGGGTTAAGCCATGTTCGATATCGCTGGCAAAACTCTGAAGCCTGTTGCTGAAGCGCGTTCCTCGGATGAGATGGAGCGTTGGTGGAATCTCCTTGCCGAGGAAGGGCGTGCAAAGAAAGCGATTGAGTCTTTACAAAAAAGCATGACTTCAACGGAGATCGAAGCCCTGGCTCGTCAGGTTTTTGAAGAAGTGAGTATCCGTGCGGTGGATGCAGGAGTCTCCCTACCAAAAGAATACATCCTGCGTTTGATCGGTGAACTCTCCGGTATGGGACCGTTATTGGAACTGATTGCTCGCTCCGACATTGAAGACATCGCCATCAACCTGGGGCATATTTATGTGTACACCACAAGTAATGGCTGGGGAACATGCGGGAAATGCGCCGGATGGGATTGGCGATGCGCTCAGGGTCATGATCGACCGCGCTGGACAACGCGCGCCGACTCCCGATTATCCGATTGCGGATGCCATGTTGCAGGTCATGGTTCCGCTAGTCGATGGAACCGTGCGGAGGAAAGGTGTGCGTATCAACTATGTCATGCCACCTGCCTCACCCTATGGAGACACGATCACCTTACGTGTCTCCAATTATCGAACAGCATCCGATCTGACTCAAGGGAGCCTGGCCTTACTATGCCAAAACAGACTCCCGCCTGTGCCCAGGCCCAAATTCGATCCGAAAGACTTTCCGCGTGGCAATGGCATTCTCACTCCCGAAGCTGCAAATTACTTGTTGAGTGTGATGGTGCATGGCGGGACGCTCGTCATCGCCGGTACAACCGGTTCGGGCAAGACTTTTGTGGGTCAACGTATCTTGCAGGAGATGCTGGATTATTACCCGCGTGGCGCGATCCGTTTGTTTATTGTCGAGGATAGTAATGAAATCATCTTGAATGGTTGGAATGGAGATAGAAAGAGCGATACAGGCAATATTATTTATACCGTGACTCGTCCTGAAATTCGTGGAGGGCCGCCGCCTGTCACCATGTATGACCTGATCCGTTCGGCGTTGCGTTCGCGTCCACATGGAGTGGTGATTGGCGAAGCACGTGGAGCAGAAGCCTGGGAATTGATCCGTGCGGCAGCGACTGGGCATGGGCATTCAGCGTTTACGATCCATGCCACCAGTGCCGAGCATGTCTGGCCGCGTTTTCTACAGGTGGTACAGGCGCATCCCGATGCAGCGCGCATGTCCGAGATCCAGATCGCGCAGTCCTTTGCAGAAGCAATCACGGCAGCGGTGTATATCGAACGCAATCCGCAACATGGACAGATCGTGCGTGAGATCGTGGAAGTGTCCACCATTGTGGAACGCACCGCCGCACGTCCTTCGTTTTCGCCGTTGTTCAAGTATGAAGCTGGCAAGGGATTGATGCCAACAGGCAACCGTCCCATGCGACCGGGCTTTCGTGCCAATGACTTGAACATCCCTGAGTCCATTTTCAAGGCAGGGTTGTAATGGCAGAGCAGACCATTGGTTCAACCAGAACCTTTGTATTGGCAAAAGGCTTTATACAGCTCGGCAATCACTCGGCTTTGATGGGTGAAGATGATACCAAGCGCTTATTTGCCGAAGTGTACGCCGATCCGGATCGTCCTGATGTGCGACCGCAGGAGGCATACAAATCCATTCTCTCCTCGATACAACCGGGTTGGACACTACGTCTATTGCAATTGTTCTGGCCCGACCCGGAACCGAGGTTGGAGTTCCAGAAACAGGTTCAACGATGGAAACCTCCATCTTCCGAAGGTTTGGATATTCTGCACTAAGGCTTATTCCTTGCCGTGCAGGAATACCCGCTTCCCTTTGTGCGGCGAACTATATTTGAGTTTGTATTACCAGGCGATGAAGGGATTGCCTGGTGGGAAGGGCTGGTGGGATTGTGTGCCGGCTTTGGGTTGCGGATCCGGTATCTGGATCAGAATGCGATTGAAGGGTTGACCCGTTGGGTGCTCAATCCAAATTTGGAATATCAATCGTCAACATGAGATTATCGAACCGAAATCACTTTCTCAGCCCGTAAATACGGTTCCCCGCGTTCCTTGTCCATCTCCATCACCCCTGTGATCAACAGGGGTGGATTTGAATCTAGAAAGGATTTTGCGATCCGATACACATCCGGAAACAGAATCACATCCAGTGTCCCCTGCAGGTCTTCAATGGTCAGGAAGAGCATTGGATCACCCTTGGCAGTCCGGCTGCGGCGGGAGGTCTGGCGCACGCCAGCCACGGTCACACGTCGTCCGATCTTCTCCACAGCATCGATGGTGGAAATGGCTCCGGTGATCTTCTCTTTCACCAATTCCAGAGGGTGAGCTTCTAGGCTGGCGTCGAGAATTTCTATTTGAGCATCCACCTTTTGTTGCAGGGTCCAGTCTTCAGCGCTAGTGTCGGACCAGGAAAAGAGACTCATCTGATCCCGTTGCCAGCCGCCGGTTTGTAGTCGGCTCAAGATGGCGGGGGTTTTTCCAAAGCCATCCAATGCCCCGATCTTCGCCAGGTGTTCCGCTTCTTGCATACGTGGATCCACACGCGAAAGAAAATCATCCAGGGATGTGAATGGTGCATGTTGGATAATTCTTCCAATCGTACGCTGGGTCAATTCCTTGACCTGACCGAGTCCCATAAAGAGCGCACGATCTTCCGAGCGGGTCATCTTTTGCGCCGAGAACTGATGCCGTGAATAATTCACATGCGGGGGACGGACCTTCAATCCCAAACGCCTGGCTTCGCTTAGATAGACACGCTGGCTGTAATATCCACCCCAATTGGCAAGCACGGCCGCCATAAATTCTGCCGGGAAATATTGCTTGCACCAGGCGGAACGCCAGCCGATCCTGGCATAGGAGGCTGCATGTGCTTTCGGGAAACCGTAGCCGGCAAAGGCTGCCATCATTTCCCAGATGCGTTCGCCGGTCTCAACGGGAATGCCGCTTTGGGATTGCGCTTCATTGACAAATTTTCTTTCCAACTCCTGCATCTTCTTGCCAAGATCAAAATGACTCATCGCCCGTCTTAGCAGGCAGGCTTCGGCGAGGCTGAAGCCTGCCAGTTCATTGGCGATGCGCAACACCTGCTCCTGATACAGGATGACCCCGAAGGTCTCATCCAATAATGGGGCAAGCGCTGGATGAAGATGGCTGACCTTCTCTTCCCCTTTAAAACGACGCACGAAGGCATCCTTGAGTCCTCCCGTTAATGGACCGGGACGATACAACGCAAGAGCCGCCATGATGTCATCTTCGGTGCGGGCATGGATCTCGCGCAGGGTCGCACGCATCCCCGGACTTTCGATCTGGAAGCAACCAATGGTCTCACCCTTCTCGATGCGATTGGAAGTGGCTTCATCTGTTATGGGTGTGGAGTCTAGTGGTGCGTTTGAAAAGTAATTTAACATAGTCGTGTAGATTTTTTCTCAGCCCAATTACGAAGGTCACGGCGCGTCCACGACCAATTGATGAGATGAGCCCATAAGCGGTTGTATTCTGGTGTACTGGCATAGAGATGGTCAATCAAATGTTGGCGACTGGTCCAGTTGCCACGTTACAAGTAACGTACCTCGAAACACTTCAAAAGAATTTCTGCTTGATTGAGCCAAGAAGAATGAGCCGGAGTAGATACAACCCGCAGCCAGTCACCATAACGAGATTGTAAAAACGAGTTTGTTGCGGCAGATACATGGCTGGGACCGCCATCCCAAATCAGGTGAACCCGTTTGAAGGAATGAAATGGTTGCAATAAAGCAGGTAAAGATTTGCAAAGATGTTCACTGTCGTTTTTCTCTAAACAACAACTGCGCATTTTGCCGTTGTAAAGATTGAGCAAGGCAAGGAAGTTAACGATCCCATGCCGTACATACTCAAACTCTTGGCGTTCGATCCGTCCAGCACGCATGGGTTGGGTTGGATGGGTTCGTTGCAAGGCTTGAATATTGGGTTTCTCGTCCAACGCCAAAGCGATTTCATTTTGCGCCTGGAGTGTTTCGATCCTTTCATATATCCACAAAATCCGACTGGCCTGCTCCAAAAAGGTTTTGTTGAGTGTCGGTGTAATCCAGTAGCGGTTCCGATGAGGCTGCAAGTCTGCGTTACGCAAGATCAGCGACACCGTTGAATGTGCAATATGAGAAACCAAACCCTGTTTCATCGCGATCTTGGCTAAACTTCGGGTAGACCAGTGTGTCATTTCTAGCTCAACGCCTGATGGTTCACTGCAAGCCAATTGTTCTATGGAGACTCTTTCGAGTGCCGAAATCTCACGTGGACGACCTGAACGCGCCGCATCATAAACGGCGCTCAAACCAACTTTCTCATATCGACGACAGAGATAACAAATACCGACACGTGTCATTTGAACCTTCTGGCTTAGTTCGTCGACCACGGTTTTCTGATTTTTCATCGCTAACAAAACTTGTGCTCTTCGAATCACTCGTTGTTGCGTTCGCCCATCGCTAAGCAATTGCTTGATCTCTTTTTGATCTGCACGCGATATTTTGATTGTGTTGGGTTGGCGTCTTCTCATGCGCACTCCTTCAAGAAAATTGCGCGAGAAGTATACAGTTTATTAAAGTACTACGACTATGTTAAATTACTTATCATACAGACCACTAGGACCGACCGGCACAGGCAAACCCTTCCTGGCCTGTGCCTTTGGAACCGCAGCAACTCGCAATGGGTTCACCGTGCGCTACCACCGCACGTCCCGCTTGCTTCACACTCTCACCCAGGTCCGCGTGGATGGCTCCTTGACCAGCATGCTGCGCGCTCTTGCTAGATGTAGCCTGCTGGTTCTCGATGATTGGATGCGAGATGCTATTTTGATCCAGAATGCACAGGATATTTTAGAAGTACCGGATGATCGTTTTGGACATACCGCCACTCTCATCGCTACCCAGGTTTCCATTCCAGAGTGGCATCGGCGCATCCCGGATCCCACCCTGGCAGATGCGATCCTCGACCGTTTCGTTCACAACACACATCGTATTGAACTGAAAGGAGAATCGCAAAGAAAAATTCGAGCAAAACGGACTATGGCGAACACTTAGAGTACAATTCCGAACACAGCGCTTTTTCCTCTCCCCACTGTGCGGCATGGCCCGGCTTACCTGTGCGATTTCACCGGCCTACGCACTTTCGCCCTCGGCAGTTACAGCGAAACAACTGGAGGCACATGGAAAAGTGTTGAAAAGGGGACAGCGAATCAAGTTCATATACATTGCCCCTCACCGGGCGTCTATGCCTGGGATTTGCCAAAACTGCCAGATATCAAGATAGTGGATCGGGAAAGATACAGAGATCTTCTCATCCGAGCCGTACAAGAAGTTCTATAACCCCTTGGCGTAACAGAAATAATACTCAAAGATTGGTTGATCAGCCGTGCAGGTTATCTGGCACCACCCGGCCTGTTCCCCTATAGAGATCCAGAGAGAATTGCGCTACCGCTCTTGGCAGATGTGCGACACCTACGCCTTGGTTCCTGTTGAACCTTATCAAAACTTCCCGAACACTCTTTTCGCAGCGGTCTAAGATTCAAAACGTTTTGAACAGAAGCTTCTCAGATCACAGAACAAATTAGCAATTTGCGATCCAATAGATCTTCTCTACTCACAAATCAAAGAAATACCTAATATTAAGATAGTTTTCTTCTCCTTGGACGGCAAAAGAAGCTTGGTATTCTTTCAGAGGTCTAAACGAATGAATAATCCAGCCGGCTATAGGCTGTGGTTCCACGTCTAAATTAATAATCTCAGGCAAGCTTTGCTCGATTGAGATATCGAATCTTAATCCATGGGATATTCCCAGTCCCTTAGCCTTCAAATATGCCTCCTTTCGAGTCCATAAGTAGTAAAATGCCTCTAGCCTCTCACTTTCAGGGAGTTTATTGATTAATTTATTCTCATTTTTTGAAAAATAACGCGATACTATCGTTGTAAGATCATCGATGGGACGAATATACTCAATGTCAACACCAATCTCCCAGCCGATTGTCACAGCATAAAGTACAAATCCATTTGAGTGAGTCAAGTTGAACTGAAGCCCAGAATGCTCGAAGCCTTTGAGCAGACTAGGTTTCCCATGTAAGCCATACTGAAACTGCACATTGTTTGGCGGGCCGCTCAGATAGCGTGCCATAATAGTTCGCAAAGTCCCTCTGCTCACAATAAAATTCCTTCGATCCTGTTCAAAACGAAAACGGTCTGCCCGATCAGCCTCGTCCTTTGATAAATACCTATACAATCCTTCTACACGTTCACCGGGCTGCTCAACCGAGGTAGTCCATAAATGAATATGATGTCTGGAGAGTGTTAGGTCAGAAATGCTATATTTCTTTAGCATTATGGTGAATAGTCTCAATCTACTTGTTCATGAATTGAGATTGCGCCCGTGCTGTTTGAGTCCATTTTTTTTCGCAAACTCAGCGGCCTCATATCAGTCCAAACAGACTTGATGAATTCTAGACATTCTTCCTTTGTGCCTGTCTTGCCAACATCGCTCCAACCAGCGGGATTGGTGCGATCAACCAGCCAAATCGAATACTGTTCTTCATGATTGGCAACAACTTTATAGGTGTTCGTATCATCATTTTCATCTTGAAACATAGTTCGCTCCTGAGTGTCAAATATATTTTCGGATGAAGTTAATGTTATACAAGCTCAAAACTTCCTTTTTGCCGTGTCGCACGTAGACGATAACCAAAGGTTAGCCAGGCTAGCGTGCCATAGATGATCGCAATCAAGACTTCCTTGCCAACCAGAGGCAACACACTCGAGTATACTGCCCCATCGATCACCGCTCGGACTGCAAGCAGCCCATGAGTCACTGGCAATATGTTGCCTAGCATTTGCGCAAGTGGAGGCAAAGCACTGAGGGGAATATTGACTCCACAAAGAAAGACCATCAAATAGGCGAGCCAGTTGCAGATCATGTATCCCCAGCGTATTGGAAGTGAAATGGCTCCTATCAACCACCCCAGTGCACTTGCGGAGGCAATCGTGATCAGGATAATGGGTGCCGATCTTAATAAATCAATCGCAGAAATATGGATTTGGAGAATAGGGGCAAGAACAGCGAACAAGAGTGTGGTACTGAAAAGTGCTTCACCGTAATCTGCCATACCTTTCCCCAGCATCATGGGAAGCCAATTAGAAGGAGATGCTATTAAATACTGAAATGTATTGTTCCATTTCTCTGATTCGATCACTACTTCCATGGAGAGCATGACCATAAAAACTGAGGTCTGAATTGCGTTTCCGATCAGGGCAAAGCGCGCTAACTGCTCACCACCAGCTGCCTTGGCTAATAACACAAAGAAATGAGACTGCAACAGTATTCGAGGTACGCGAAAGCCAAGAAAGACAGTCGGGGTCAGTTCCACCAAGTAGTTCGACCAGGATGCTCGTGCACCACTCCAGAAGAGCCGAAAATTTGCATTCATTTACCATTGCTCCAATGTGCCTGCGCGAAGGGCTAAATATTCCACCCGCTTGTAAAGTACTCCTGCGATGATGAGATAAATAATTGATAAACCAATGATCCAGGCATAGTTGACGAACATGTTCTCACCTACATGAAATGCTGCCTGGTTCAGAACAATGTTCCCCCAAGTAGGAGTAAGGAGATTTGAAAGCGGACGCGCCCAAAACGGCAATAAGGTTAGCGGTATGGATAAGCCCGAAAGGATATAAACCGGAAAATTTGCCACCGAGACAAATTCGCCTGCATTACGAGTGAGGATAAATACGGATCCGAAGATCAGCCCAAGGCAAGTGATCGAGAATACGATAAAAACCAGCCCTGTAAAAAAGGCTATGGGATCTGCTATACCGATCGGCAAACGAAATACTACAATGCCAGTAGCAAATGTAATTCCCATGGTAAGAATGGATGTGAGCGCATTCGCAAAGCTCTTGCCGAGCAAGATCAGAGGCAAAGAGGTCGGTGTTACCATGACTAAAGAAAGTGTGCCAAGCCTCCGCTCTCTCCGAATAATCTCACTCGAGGTGAATAGGTTGTTATTCCAGATGGAAATGAGACCTGTCCCAGTGACTGCATACAGGCCAAGATCAGGTTTATTTCCGTAGAGATAGGTACTGACCGAGATTAAAGTAAATATGACCGGTTGAAAAAGCAGGGTGGCGACAAAAGATTGCGAGAGGGAATTTTCCTTTGCTTGAAGGATAAACGAGTTCCAGATGATCCTAAGTATTGCTCTGAAAGTGTTTTTGTTCATGCTTTATGCCTTGATGGATTCGCCTTCCATCAACTTAACATATGCATCTTCCAGCGTAGGCTGTCGAGTTACGACCTTGCGTACCTGCACTCCATTCAGGATACCCATAAACTCCTGAATCAGTTCTGCCCCAGCCGGAGCCTGGATCTGTAGAAGTTGTGTTTGATCAAGCCGTTCTATATTCACTGCCTCGACGCATGGATGTGCCTTAATTTTTTCAATCAACTCGACAGGGATGCCAAAACACTCGATCTCAACAACTTCAAGATTGGCAACAAGCTTCTTTAGAGCGGAAGGTGTATCCACGATGACGATTCTGCCTTTGTTGAGGACAGCCACGCGATCACAAAGAGCGTCCATCTCAAACATATAGTGGGAAGTGAGGAAAACTGTTTTTCCCGCCTTCTTTAAACCCAGGATCATTTCCCTCATATCGCGGGCGGCAACCGGATCCAGCCCAATCGTGGGTTCATCGAGGAAAAGCAATTCAGGATCATGGATTAGTCCTCGGGCAATATGTAAGCGCTGTTTCATTCCGCGAGAGTAACCCTCAATGCGCTCATTGGCTCGATCGGTCAATCCAACCATTTCAAGGAGTTCGGGAATTCTCTTTTTGGATATTTCTGGCGGCATCTTATAGAGATCAGCAAAGTACCGCAAATTATCACGTCCCGATAACCGCCAGTACAAACCGCGTTCGCCCCCGAAAACCAGCCCAATCCTCGGGCGGATTTTTTTGGCATCCTTTACCACGTCCAGCCCAAAGACTTTTGCTGAACCAGCAGATGGAAGAAGGATGGTTGCCAATATTCTGGTAATCGTGGTCTTGCCTGCGCCATTTGGGCCAAGTAATCCGAAGAGTTCACCGGAGCGAATCGATAGATTCACACTTTCTAAGGCGACGATTTCTTTAGATTTTCGTCGAATAATGCCGGTTGTAGTTTGGTAAACTCGCCTTAGGTTCTCGGTGGACAATATGATCATTGTAATTTCCTCAATACTGTGAGTATAGAAGGCCTAAATTTTTCTGCAAGAAGTTGAACGTGAGGTTCCAACATAATCGTATAGTGATTGCCAGGAACCCAGTCAACATCTATCTTACCATTGGCCAATTGATTCCAGCCTAATGTACTGTCAGATCCTTTCAATTGATGATCAATTGCTCTAAAAAGAGTGATATTTTGAGAAAAAGATCTTGGAGAGTAGCACGATAAAGCCCGCTGGTTGGCCGTATAGACGTCAAAGAATCTTTCTATTTCATGTGCAGTAATAGAAAGCGGCAGTGCTCTTTCTCTGTGCGCGCGGTCAACAACAAACTGAATCCTTTCGGAGGGGGCGAGCGAGTATAGTTCTTCAGAAGATATTGTGGAGCACCCACTTAAATTCACAGACAAGTCGTTAAAGAAACTGACTAACATTTGAACTTCATCTTCTATCAACGCATAATAACCAGGCAGAGGCGCGCCACTGTCAATGAGCGCCAAGAATACTATTTCACAACGCTGCTGTTTCAACTGTCGAGCCATTTCAAAAGCCACTACCCCTCCCATCGACCATCCGCAAAGTAGATATGGTCCATCCTGTTGAATAGAGCGAATTGCCGCAATATAGGACGCGGCTATTTCTTCGATACGATTCGAAGGTGCCTGTTTGCCATCCAAGCCAAGTGCCTGCAGGCCATAAAAGGGCTGTTCTAAGTTAAGATAATCAGCAAGTTTGGTATAACAAGAGCTGTTTCCACCGGCGGGGGGTACACAAAAGAAGGCTGGTTTTGCTTCACCACGCTTGATTTTAACAATTGGTAACTGATTTATCATCGGCTCATTGCGCTGTAACGAGTCGGCCATTTGACGAATGGTCGCATTTCGAAAGAACTCTGATAACGGAATACCCTTGTTGAAAGATTGCTTGACTCTAGTTATTAATTCAACAGCCAATAATGAATGTCCTCCTATATCGAAAAAATTATCATCTATACCTATTCTTTCTAGACGAATTAAATTCATCCATATTTCTGCCAAAGCTAATTCAACCGGAGTCTCAGGAGGGATAGACCACTGTCCTTGTTCTAATAAACTTACATCGACAGCCGACAACGCCTTTCGGTCAACCTTCCCATTATTCGTCAGGGGAAATGTGTCCAACCTGACAATCTGAGAAGGAACCATGTAGGTAGGCAGATGTTTCCTCAGGTATTGACGTAATTCTGTGCTACTCGCGGCGTAGCTATCATTAGCAATAAAATAAGCAACTAACCGCTTATCATCTTGCTGGTTCTCTTGGAGCAATGCTACGGCGGAAGTGATGCCCGGATATTTCACCAAGATCGTTTCAATCTCACCAAGTTCAATGCGATAACCACGCACTTTGACTTGATCATCTATACGCCCTAAGTATTCGAGATCGTGTCCTGACCGGAAGCAAGCTAAGTCGCCGGTTCGATATAACCTCCCTCCAGTTCGGTCACGAAATGGATTTGGTATAAAACGCTTTTGGGTTAGCTCTGGACGGTTAAGATAACCGCGTGCTAGGCCAGCTCCCCCGACATAAATCTCCCCAGGCAACCCAACAGGAGCCAGTTGTTGGTTAGGATCAAGAAGATAAATCTGCAGATCCGGGATCGGGCAACCGATTCTGCTCCCCCCCGACAGGTTTACGTCTTCAATCGTGAGCGGCCGGTAGGTTACATGGACGGTCGTTTCAGTAATCCCATACATATTAATCAATTCGGGCCGTTTGTCACCATACCACTCGAACCAAGTTTTCAAGCGTTGGAAATTAAGGGCTTCGCCACCAAAAATCACATAACGTAATACAAGTTCCCTGGGCCTGATTCTAGGATCAGCCGCATCTGCGAACTGGTAAAAAGCTGATGGCGTCTGGCATAGGACAGTGACCCCCTCTTTGCAGACCAAGCGAAAAAAATCACTCGGGGAACGGCTGATGAGATATGAAACAATCACCAATCTTCCGCCATAGATTAGCGCACCCCAGATCTCCCATACAGAGAAATCGAAAGCATAGGAATGGAACAGTGTCCAAACATCGTTTTCTCCAAAATGGAACCAACTTTCTGTAGAGTAAAACAGACGTGCCATGTTGCCATGAGTCGACATCACTCCTTTAGGCGTTCCAGTTGACCCTGAAGTGTAAATCACATAAGCTAGATTGTCCCAAATTGTTTGACAAGGGGGGTTGTAATCAGGAAATGAAGCTCTACTTCGTGTGTCCTCTTCCCGGTCAAGGCAGATGATCTTTGTTTCACCTAGAGGCAGTTCAGGTAAAAGATGCTGCTGAGTAAGCACTAGTGCAACAGCACTATCCTGAATCATGAATTGTAATCGTTCCTTTGGGTAAGCGAGATCAAACGGCACATATGCACCACCTGCCTTGAGAATTCCTAAGATGCCCACAATCATTTCTAGGGAACGCTCCACACAGATTCCCACCAGCACTTCTGGACCTATACCCAACTTCTGCAAATAATGGGCCAGTTGATTCGATCGTTGATTTAACTCGCGGTATGTCAACTGTTGATTTTCAAATACCACGGCCACAGCGTCTGGGGTTCGCTCCACTTGTTCCTCGAACAACTGATGGATACACTTCTCATGAGGATAATCTACTCGTGTCTCATTCCATTCCATCAGAATCTTATGTCTTTCCTGCTGTGTCAAAATGGCAAGTTCTGCAATGCGGCACTCTGGATCCGCTACGATCCCTTCCAACAAGACTTGCCAATGCCCTGCCATGCGCTCGATTGCATCTTTTTCAAATAGGTCTGTGCTGTATTCTATTGTCCCGGCTAACCAATTATTCGTTTCCCACATATTGAGACTAAGATCAAACTTAGATGTATGATTCTCCACTGGCCATGAGTGAATATTGATTCCCGATAACTTCAATGGATGTCGAGAAGTATTTTGCAGTATGAAGGCAATCTGGAACAAGGGATTATGATTGAGTGCCCGTTCTGGTCGTAGTTCTTCTACGAGCTTTTCAAATGGAAGATCCTGATGATCATAAGCACTCAACGCTGTATCCTTCACTTGTTGTATTAGCGCTCGGAAGTTCATAGTCGCAGAGAGTCGCGTGCGCATCACGAGAGTGTTGACAAAAAATCCGATCAATCCTTCAAGTTCCGGACGGGTACGACCAGCAATTGGGGCCCCCACCACAATATCCTCCTGGCTTGTATAACGGTAGAGCAACACATCAAATGCCGCTAACAATGTCATATATAGTGTGCATCCCTCTCGCTGCCCCAACTCCTTGAGTTTTTCACTTAATTCAAGTGGCAACACAAATTGTACTTCTCCCCCTTCATAACTAAGCTCGGGAGGTCGATGCTTGGCAATTGGCAGTTCTAGCAGTACAGGAATGTCAGCAAGTTGCTGTTTCCAATAATTCAACTGCTTCTCTAACACGTCCCCTCGCAGCCATTCCCGCTGCCACATGGCATAATCTGCATATTGAATGGGCAAATTGGAAAGAGGAGAAGGTCTTCCTGCTGCATACGCTTCATACAAAGCCATCACTTCTCGATTGAATATCCCCTCAGACCACCCATCAGAGATAATGTGGTGCATCACCGATACCATCACATGGTCTTCCTCACCTAACTTTAGTAAACTTACTCGAAATAGTGGGCCCTGACTTAAATCGAATGGCTGCCTAAATTCATCCTTCAACAGTCGCTTGACTTCCAATTGCTGTTCCTTCAATGACGGTCCTCTAATATGTACCACCGGTAACGGTATAGTCAAAGTGGGCGCAATTATTTGTAACGGGCGCCCATCTCTCGCAACAAAGTGAGTTCTCAACACCTCATGACGTCGCACTATCTCGTTCAGGCTACGCTCCAAAGCATGCACATCCAATCGGCCTTGTAGGTACCGCGCACTGAAAATGCTGTAAACAGATCTGCCCGATTCCAATTGGTCTATAATCCATAAACGCTCCTGCGCAAATGAAAGCAGACAATCCGAGCCAAAACGTGGACGGATTGTTTCACTCTTAGAATTCATGGGATTTACGCCCTGTAATCGCTGCTGCAGTAAGTTGTGTTTTGCCTGCGAAAGTTGTGCTTGACGAAATTTCCTGTCACTCATTTTTATTACCCTTGTCTGTCCAATCTGGGCTATCGGACCATTGACGGGATAAGTGAAATGCCTCTTCTTCCGGAAGCGCTTCTATTTCTTCCAAAAGTATGTCCTCTATACGTTGCCCCATTTCAGCAATTGTGGGTGTCTCAAACATAGTTCGAAGAGGAAGATGAACGCCGAAGGTTTTGTGCACACGAGAAACAACCTGACCTGCCAATAAAGAGTGTCCACCCAATGCAAAGAAGTTATCGTGAATCCCAACTGTCTGTAAACCCAATATGTCGACCCAAATCCGAGCAAGCATCTGCTCCGTTTCATTTCGGGCAGCAATAAACTCATTTCGTGTATCTGATATACCTGAAGTCGGTGATGGCAATAGTTTGCGATTTATTTTTCCACTCGGAGTTAATGGTATATCATTCAATTGTATAAAAAAAGAGGGGATCATGTATTCAGGTACTTTTGATCTCAAGAACTCCCGTAAGTCATTAACTACGATAGTCTCTCCAGGCTGTGGGATGAAATACGCCAGTAAACGTTTGCCACCAGAACTATCTTCACGGACCGCTGCAACATTTTCGTGGATTCCAGGATATTGGGCCAGAATGGATTCGATCTCGCCCAACTCAATCCGATAGCCACGTACTTTCACTTGGTTATCCATACGCCCTAGAAATTCAATGTTGCCGTCTTGCAAATAACGCGCTAAATCGCCAGTAAAATATAGTCTTTCTCCTTCTTCATTACTGAATCCATTGGGAATGAACTTTTCTGCCGTAAGACCGGGTTGTTTAAAGTATCCTTGGGCTAAGTTAACCCCACCAATGTACAGTCCGCCAACTACGCCAACTGGGACAGGAGTTAAGAATTGATCTAAGAGATAGATTTGTACATTAGCAATGGGCTTACCGATAGGAGGTAGCAACGTGCACTCATCAAGCGAATCTGGTAGGGTAAAAGCCGTGGCTACATGTGTTTCCGTTGGACCATAGTGATTGTACAGTTTACAGCCCGGAAGTCTCTGAAACCAACTCTTAATGGCGGGTGTGATCTGCAATTGCTCGCCCGCAGTAATAATTTCCTGTAAACATGGCCAGCTTTGGTCCCGAGCTACGGCAAATTCTGCAAGGTTCTGCAAAACTATGAAGGGCACAAAAATGCGCTCAATCGCTTGATCGACTATAAAATCTAACAATTCCTCCATATTGGTGTGTGATGCTTCAGAGATTAAGAACAGAGTCCCTCCGGAACAAATAGTTGAAGCAATTTCCTGAAAAGAGACATCAAAGCTTAGCGAAGCAAATTGCAGAGTTTTTAGTCCCGGTTTAGTCTCTTCGAGTTGCCATTTCAGTAGATTCGTTAGAGGTCTGTGTGACATAGCAACTGCCTTTGGGTTGCCAGTTGACCCAGAGGTATAAATCAAGTATGCCAAATTTTCTGGCGACGCGTTACTACATGGAT
This sequence comes from Candidatus Villigracilis sp., assembly GCF_057083605.1. Taxonomy (NCBI): domain Bacteria; kingdom Bacillati; phylum Chloroflexota; class Anaerolineae; order Anaerolineales; family Candidatus Villigracilaceae; genus Candidatus Villigracilis; species Candidatus Villigracilis sp. The sequence continues at coordinate 73,523 of NZ_JBXMTI010000071.1, forward strand.
TCTCGACCTCTTCTCCTGAAAACTTGTTCCAATCATCTACAGATAGTAAATTGCTTCTACCCTCTGCAAAAATGTTTGCCATCCGCTGTTGTGTCAGCAAAACAGTTGTTTCCGAATTGGTCATCATGTACCGGAGGCGTTCTGGAGGATAAGTGGGATCTAATGGAACATAAGCCCCACCGGCTTTGAGAATGCCCAATATGCCTACGATCATCTGTATAGAACGTTCCAAACACACTCCTACCAACTTCTCTGGCCCCACACCACATTTTTGTAGATGATGAGCGAGCTGATTTGCTCTCTGGTTAAGCTGGCGATACGTCAGACTCTCACCTTCAAATACCACTGCCACAGCATCAGGCGTCCGCTGCTCTTGTTCTTCAAATAATTCATGGACACACTTATCGGTATGATAATCAATATCTGTATTATTCCATTCCACCAGAATCTGATATCTCTCTTGCTCGGTGAGGATAGGCAGTTCTGAAATGCGACACTCTGGATTTGTCGCAATCCCCTCCAAGAGAGTTAGCAGGTGACCCACCATGCGTTGGATTACATCTCTTTCAAATAAGTCCGTGCTGTACTCAAAAGCTCCTGATATCGCTTGAGCAGCATCCCAAATGAAAAGGCTAAGATCAAATTTTGCCGTTTTGCTCTCACTCCTCCATGGGCTCGTTTTCAAAGTCAACACTTCGATGGGTGTTCGAGGATTACTCTCTAATATAAAGGCAATCTGGAAAAGCGGATTATGGTTAAGTGCTCTGTCTGGACGCAATTCTCGTACCAACATCTCAAAAGGCAGATCCTGATGATCATAAGCATCTAAAGCAGTGCTTTTCACTCGCTGCATGAGCTCTCTAAAACTCATGTGCGCACTAATCTGTGTGCGCATTACCAACGTGTTGAGAAAAAAACCAACCAGTTTCTCTAGCTCCGGATGAGTACGACCAGTGATGGGCGTGCCTACAACAATATCTCCTTGAGTTGTATAGCGATAAAGCAGCACATTGAAAGCTGCCAGCAAAGTCATGTAGAGTGTACACCCCTCTTTCTGACTCAATTGCTTGAGCCTTTCGCTTAACTCAACCGGCAAAAGAAACGGCAGATACTCACCTCTGTAACTAAGTTTAAGGGGCCGAGGTTTGGCGATTGGCAATTCAAGGAGAGGAGGCATCCCAGCTAGTTGTTTTTTCCAATAATGCAATTGCTCTTCCAATACTTCCCCTTCCAACCACTCTCTTTGCCAAGCAGCGTAATCTGCATATTGAATCGGAAGTTCTAATAGAGGGGAGGGTCTCCCTGCCAAAAATGCGTCGTACAATGCCATCAACTCGCGATTAAATACTCCATCTGACCAATCGTCAGAAATTATGTGGTGCATCACCAATACCATCACATAGTCTTCTTCGCCTAATCTGAGGAGGATGACTCGTAATAGAGGACCTTGAGCTAAATTGAAAGGTCGCCTAATCTCCTCAGATACCAATCGCTTTGCCTCTAATTCTCGGTCATCATCAGGAAGTGGTCTAAGATCTATCAATGGCAATGGTATAGTCAGAGTAGGAGAAATTACTGGCGATGGTTGTCCATCCAATGTTACAAAATGAGTTCGCAACACCTCATGACGTTTTATCAGTTCCGTCAGGCAACGTTCCAGGATCAAACAATTTAGTTCGCCTTGAATATGAACAGTAATAGGGATATTGTAAATAGATCCATTGGGTAATAGCTGATCCAGTAGCCACATTTGCTCTTGGGCAAATGAGAGAGTTATGGATTTTGAACGAGAAACCGGTAATATTGAACGATGCTTCCCACTTTTATTGATCTCCACCTTACTAAGAAACTCAATGAGTTCTTTTTTCTTTGCAATGATGGTTTCTTGTATTGCTGAAGTCAAAACGCCCTTAGGAGCGCTGTATCGTAATCGCCCGTCTTCCAGCCAGACTCTAATATCTAAATCTCGTAGAGAAGCGAAAAGTTCAGCTAAGTCGTTTGATATCATAAGTCTCTTCCAGTTGATGCAATAATTCAGACAAGATTATGGATGTCATAATTCACCACTTTCACGTTGCCCGCGATTTTCTCCAAGAGCATTATTGGTGTCTCTTTTGCTCTTAGCAACCCATTGTATCGCCTCTATTGTATTAGCAAGTTCAGCTACAGTTGGAGACTCAAACATCGTTTTTAGCGGTAAATCAATTTGGAATTCAGTGCGGATCGAGGAAATAACGCTCATTACTAAGAGAGAATGACCGCCTAATTCGAAGAAGTTATCGTGAACACCCATTTGTTCTACGGCTAGCTTCTGTTTTATTATTTCTACTAACCGCTTTTCGATAATAGTATCCGGGACCGCAGAAGATGGCTCCCGCTCTGACATATCCGTATCTGGTATAGGCAAGGACCTTCGATCTAGTTTTCCGTTTGGCGTAAGAGGTAAAACGGGCAACAAAACGATTGAAGCGGGTATCATATATCTTGGCAGGTATTCTCTTAGTCGCTCTTGTAATGACACTGCAAAGATCCTACCATCGCTCTCATCGGTTTTACCGTTATGAGGCACTACATAAGCTATTAGACGAGGTTCATTGTCAGGCCCCTTGTAAACCAAAACCGCAGCATTTTGCACACCGGGATAAGAAATAATTTGCGATTCAATCTCGCCCAGCTCAATTCGTAAGCCGTGAATTTTTATCTGAAAATCCACCCTCCCCAAGAATTCTAAAACGCCTGTGGATAAATACCGTCCGAGATCGCCGGTCTTGTACATCCGTGCACCTGGGTCAGACGCAAATGGGTCTGGATAAAAAACAGCAGCTGTTTTATAAGGATCGTGTAAATAACCTCGTCCCACGCCCTCACCGCCTACGTAGATTTCACCAATAACGCCAGCGGGTACAGGTTGTTGAAATTGATCAAGCACATAAATTCTTAAGTTTGCTATGGGACAGCCTATAGGTGTGCGCACATAGACATGTGATGATTCAACTCGATAATGAGTGACATCATCAGAGCATTCTGTCGGCCCATAGGCATTTAAGAGAGGAATTCCTTCATAACAGTTCGACCATCTTCTGCATAATTCCATAGGCAAATCTTCCCCTGTCACAATTAGCCAGCGGAGACATTTCAAATTCGGGCGCTCAATAGGATTGAGTGGTTCTAATTGGGAATCAAGTATTAGGCGTAATAATGCTGGAACGGTTTCCCAAATAGTAATCGCATGTTTTTCCAAAGAACGTACCAATCGATTTGGATCAAGAGCTACTTCGTCTTTGAAGATTTGAACTTGCCCACCTACAAGTAGTGGGACAAGGAACTGCCATACAGAGATATCGAAATACTGAGGGGCCGTTTGAGCCATTTTATCGGAGGCACTTATGTTTAAATCAGAGATTTTGGCATAAAGGTGATTTAGCATCCCGCGGTGCTCGACCATTGCCCCTTTCGGTATTCCGGTTGAACCTGATGTAAATATCACATAAGCTAAATTGCTAGTAGTGCAACGAGTAGATAGGTTGGTAGTTTCTCCAGCTTTCTCAAGGATATCTTCCAAAATCAGAATTTTTATCCCCTTTTCTCCCGTCTGGTCACAAATCATCTGGGACAGATGAGCCCCATGTTGGCGGGCCACTAGAATTAGACGAGCCCGACTTACTTCCAAAACTGTTTGCAGGCGTTGCTTCGGGTGATTTAGATCCAAAGGTAGATAAGCACCGCCAGCTTTAAACACTGCTAATATCGCTACTAAGTATAAAATACCACGCTCAAAGTAAAATCCCACCAAGTCATCTGCACCAATATTATTCACACTCAAGCAATGTGCCAGAATGTTAGCTTGTTTGTTTAGTTCTTGGTAAGTAAGGCATTGGCCTTCACATCCTGCCGCGATGGCGTTGGGAGTTCTCTGAACTTGCTCTTCAAACAACTGGTGAAACAGCTTCTCACGAGGATAATCAGCTTCAGTTTGATTCCACTTCGATATGCCTTGCCGTTCCATCTCTGTCAGAATCGGAAGCTTCCAGATAGGACTTTCCGCATCTGATACGATCCCTTGCAGTAAAACTTGCCAATGTCCAATCATTCGCTGGACCACATCTGCTTCAAACAGATCCGTGCTATATTCTAATATTCCTGCTAAACCATTACTCGTTTCCCACATGTTGAGGCTAAGATCAAATTTAGATGTATGATTCTCCACTGGCCATGAGCTAATTACTAAACCCTGTAAGTCAAGAGATACATTAGGAGCATTTTGTAAAGTAAATTCGATTTGAAATAGTGGATTCCAATTTAGGGAGCGCTCGGGCGCCAACTCTTCTACTAACTTTTCAAACGGCAAATCTTGATGGGCATATGCATCTAATGTAGTTTCTCTCACTTGATGCAACAAATCAAGAAAAGTAAGCCCTACAGAAAATCGCGTCCGCAATACCAATGTGTTGACAAAAAAACCAATCAACGCCTCCAATTCAGCGCGGTTGCGACCGGCCGTCGATGTGCCTATCAAAATATCCGTTCTACCTGAGTAACGATTAAGCAATACGTTAAATGCTGTTAACAAAGTCATATAAAGCGTGCAACCCTCTCGTTGACTTAAACGCTTGAGAGCAATACTCAGAGAATATGGGAGTTTAAATGACAGGACATCTCCTTTATAATTAGGAACCGTGGGGCGCGATTTCATAATCGGTAATTCAAATACGGGAGGTATCCCGGCCAGTTGTCCTTTCCAGTATGCCAATTGCTCTTCAAGAGCGTCCCCCTGCAACCATTCCCTTTGCCACACAGAATAATCGGCATACTGGATTGGGAGTTCGGGAAAAGGGGAGGATTTCCCGGCTAGGAAAGCGTTATATAAGGACATCAACTCACGAATGAATACTCCCATAGACCATCCATCTGTAATAATGTGATGCATCACCAATACGAATGTATAGACACGTGCATCCAATTTATACAAGACGACTCGCAACAGTGGTCCACGGGTCAGGTCAAAAGGCTGTTCTACCGCCTCGACTGCCAACCGTTTTGCCTCTATTTCACGTTTAGCTGCTGGATGCCCTGTCAAATCCACAACCTGGATTGCTAATGCAAGGAACGGTAGAATAATCTGGATTGGTTCATCATTATCATCAACTGCAAAAGTAGTACGCAGCGACTCGTGTCGGTTTATGATCTTGTCAACACTTTTTTGTAAGACCGAAATATTAAGCCCGTTTTCTATATGGAAAGCAGTGTACATGTTATAGGCAGAATTATTCGGCTCCAATCTATCAAGAAACCATAACCGCTGTTGAGAAAAGGACATCGGAAAAACAAAAACTTCTTTTTCAGCGTCCATTTACACACTTCTCCAAATAAGTAATCGTTATAGCATGCAAGATGTACCTACGGATTCTCCGCTCGCTACGATCTTATACGCCTTGCCGTTCTAGGAAGTTTAGTCAGAGAGTATTGCGGCAAAGAGGTATCGTCAACATCGACTTTCTGACAATCCAGTTGTTTTGCCAACTCATAAATCGTGGGGAAGTCAAAGATATTTCGCAAGGGTAAATTCACTTTAAAAGTGACCCCTACATGGTATAACACCTGAACTGCATTCAATGAATGTCCCCCGAGTTCGAAGAAATTATCGTGAATTCCCACCTGTTTAATCCCTAATACCTGTGACCAGATTTGCATTAATTTCTCTTCGGTAAGGGTCTGAGGGGCAATGTATTCCTCTTCCAGAGATGGACGAGCATGGTCCGGCACCGGTAGAGCATTCCGGTCGATTTTGCGATTCGGCGTGAGTGGTATGCTGGGAACGAACACGAATGTCGAAGGCACCATATAAACGGGCAGCATCTCTTTCAGATAATTGCACAGCGCACTGATGGAAGGCGTCGGTTCGCAATTGGCGACAAGATAAGCGACAAGCTGTTTATTACCGGGTACGTCTTCCCTTGCTATTACAACGGCATCCTTTATGTTGATATGTTGCTGCAAGGCAGCCGCAACTTCACCCGGTTCAATACGGTAACCGCGAATTTTGAACTGATGGTCTGTTCGGCCTAAAAATATTATGTTTCCATCAGGCAGGTAACGGGCCAAGTCTCCCGTCTTATATAGGCGCTCGCCCGGGTTATCGCTGAACGGATTGGGAATAAATTGCTCTTGGCTAAGCTCTGGCCTACCCAGGTAGCCTCGACTCAGTCCATCGCCCCCAATATATAAATTGCCGGGGACCCCCACTGGCACTGGCTGGAGCTGCGAGTCCAAGAGATATATTTTCGTATTGGCAATTGGACGCCCAATCGGGATCGCGCCATCTGCGTGAATTACCCGATGCGCCGTTGACCAAATAGTAGTCTCGGTCGGTCCGTAAAGATTCCAGAGAGTATCGCCCTTATCCATCAGCTGCAGGGCCAGATCTCGGGACAAATTTTCTCCGCCGCATAACATCTTCAGGCCAGGCGTACCTTGCCACCCCGCGAGTAGAAGAATTTGCCAACTGCTTGGTGTAGCCTGCATTACCGTCACATGCCCTTCTTTTAATCGCGACAGTAATAGATGTCCGTCAGTAACTTCCGTTTGGTTCGCCAGAAGGACCTTTGCCCCCACCATCAAAGGAAGATACAATTCCAGCGCAGCAATATCAAAAGATAGAGTAGTTATAGAGAGGAGGGTGTCTTCCGCCGTCAACTTCAACTCGCCTTGTACGCCGGTCAGAAAATTCACCACACTGTGGTGGGTAACCTGTACGCCCTTTGGCATGCCTGTCGATCCCGAGGTATAAATCACGTAAGCAAGATTGCCTGGCAGACAACTTGGGAGCGGATTAGCGGTTGTTTCAAGGTGTATCGCTTGCTTGTCACGATCAACACCTACTACACTCAAGTTTTCCATCTGCAAAGACAAAAGGCGGGATTGTTGAGTTATCACCACAGACAGGTCAGTATCCTGCAACATAAATTCCAACCGCTTGATGGGAAGTGCTGGATCTAATGGTACATACGCCCCACCTGCTTTCAAGATGCTAAGAAGACCAATTACCATTTCCAGCGAGCGCTCCATGTACACACCTACCAATGTCTCAGGGCCTACCCCTAGCTTCCGCAAATAATGAGCCAATTGGTTGGAACGCTCATTTAGCTCCTTATAAGTGAGTTGTTGATTCTCAAACACAACTGCTACTGCATTTGGGGTTAGCTTAACTTGCTCTTCAAACAACTCATGCAAACACATATCTTGCGGATACTTGATTTTTGTATCGTTCCATTCAAATAGAAGCTGATGCCGCTCCGCCTCAGTCAGTAATGGTATTAGCGACACTTTTTGCTGAGGATCACTTGCTATTCCCTCTAATAGAACTTCAAAATGTTTTAGCATCTTATTGATCGTGGTGTCATCAAATAAGTCCGGATCATATTCAGCTGTTCCCTGTAATCCATGGGACGTATCCCATACGTAAAGTGTCAAATCAAACATAGCCGCTCGGATGCTAGGCACCAGAAATAAACTTCGTGTTAGCCCTGACCATTGCAGATCACTAATCTCGTCTTGTGGCAAATTTTGAAAAGCAAACATCACTTGAAAAAGAGGCGAATTGCTTACGTCCCGTCTGGGTTGTAACAAATCCACTAACTGCTCAAAAGGGACATCCTGATGAACATATGCATCCAATGTAGTTTGACGCACTCGCTGCAACAGTTCTACAAAACTTGGATTACCACCAAACTGAGTGCGTAAAACTGATGTATTAACGAAGAAACCAATGAGACTGCTTATTTCAGTATTTGTTCGACCCGCAATAGGCGTGCCCACGCAGAAATCATCTTGGCCTGTATATCTATACAGGAGAGTTTGGAATGCTGCAAGCAGTAATATAAATAATGTTACATTTTCATGGCGGGCTAAAGCTATTAGTCTATCACTTAATGTCTTTGCAAAATGAAATTGCTGCCGCGCGCCGTGGCCAGACTGCCTCACTGGACGGGGTCGGTCCATAGGTAACTCTAGCACTGGAGGTACATCACCCAATTGACGCTTCCAGCAAGCTAAGTGAGTTTCCAGAACTTTATCTCGTAGCCATTCACGCTGCCATAAAGCATAATCTGCATATTGAATAGTTAGTTCTGGTAAGGGAGATGGCTGTCCATGACAAAAAGCATTATATAGTTGCGCCAATTCCCGTTTGAAGATTGCCATAGACCAACCGTCCGTAACCATGTGATGCATAGTTACAGCTAAAATATGCTCGTCAGAGGCTAACTCAACCAAAACTGCGCGGAATAAGGGCCCAGTGGACAAGTCAAATGGCCGATCTGTTTCCTCAGCTACAATCTTACGAGCGCACCGTTCACTCTCTGATTTGGGAAGGTTCTGCAAATCGATTATCTTTATTCGAAAAGTAATCGGAATTGCAATCAATTGGGTGGGCTCTCCATTGACTGTTGGAAAGGATGTTCTTAGAACTTCATGACGTCGTATTATTTCGGTGAGTGCCCATTCCAAAGCCCCAACATTGAGCGAGCCTACCAATCGACTTATCGATGGAATGTTATAAGCCGTAGCCCTTTCCGGCTCCAATTGATTCAAAATCCACAACCGCTGTTGGGCTAATGAGAGCGCCAAAGGCGCTATCCGGTCCGCTCGTCGCAGTGGCGGCATATGAAAGCCATTAAGAGTTTCATCCTTCGAAACTGCATAGGCATCATCAACTATGAGTGCCAGTTCTGCAATAGTCTGGTATCTAAAAATATCTGTCGGATGCAGTCTTAGGCCAGACTGGTCAGCCGAAGCCACAACTTGCATCGCAAGAAGAGAATCTCCGCCCAATTCAAAGAAATTGTTGTGCACTCCTATTTCGCTGATGTGCAATACTTGGGACCAAATCTGCACCAGCTTGTTTTCTGTAGGCGTCTGTGGAGGCGTAAAAGCAGATTGGGTGTCTTGAGGCGCTGACAGAACAGCTCTGGCAATCTGCCCATGCAGGCCACCTAGCAAGTTGACCAATTCAGTTTTATGTGCGAGCACCTCAGCGCGTAGATCAGGTGTTAAGATCCCTTTTGGCGCACTGTAACGCAGCTGGTCGCCATCTATCGCCAAGCTAACACCCAGTTCATAAAGCTTTGCCAATAACTCGACTGCCGTCATAGGGAATCGTCCTTTACACAGATAGTAGACATTTGACGTAGATTCAATCTAGCAAGTTTCACTTTACGATCATAGCGGCAACAGTTTACCCTTTGGTCAATATATAGCAGGACTTCTTACAATTAATGCTTTTGCTAATTCACTACAGATTCGCCAAAGGTCTCTGAGTAGGTATAGAAGGCGTTACACAAATTGGGCATGAGGCAATTGGGCTCATCAAATTACCTGTCTGCATCCTAGGTTCAGAGATAGTGAGTAATGATGAAAATCGTTAGATGAGTTTTCTGCTCGGCTCCTATCAAGCGCATCTAATGCCGCCGCAACTTTTGAAATAGTCTGAAATTCGAATAGGTGATGGGCAGCAAGTGATAATCCCAACTGAGTGACCCTAGCAGTAATCTGCATTGCCAACAAGGAGTCGCTGCCCAAATCGAAGAAATCGTCATGAATCCCAACATATTCAATCCCGAATACCTTGGACCAGAGTTGCGCTAGTTTTTCTTCAGTTAAAGTTTGCAGGGCAACAGAGACCGTCTCTGAATCATGAAAAAAAGCGACGGCTCCAGTATTGAACGGATTTTGAGCGCCTAGCAGGAATTCTCTTATCTCCGCCTTGTGCTCAACTAATTGTTTGCGAAGGGTAGGTGTCAAAATTCCTTTGGGGGCACTATAGCGCAAATAATTCCCTTCTACCCAAAGATTGATGCCCGATTTGCGAAGATTATTAATAAACTCTGAAGTACCCATTCAACGACCTTTCAGAAAAATAATTACCAGTTGATTCATGCACGAGTTTCTCCAACTTGAGCTAGTATTCTGTCAGCCGTGAATTGATGGGTGACAGATACCTGTTTTACGAGTAAACCGCCGATTTTTTACCCATCATTTTATGCTTGACACACTACTAGTTCAATTAAGCCACAAGTTGGAATAAGAAGGAACAAAAGAGGCGATTGAGCACGCGGAACTGGCCTGGCAACTACTTTGTATTTGATCTTGAGCTTCTTAAGTTGGCGCAAGGCCTCTTCTAAATCATCACAACGATAGCAGACGTGATAAGTTCCTGGGCCTAACCGATTAAGATAAAAGATGCATGGCGATTTTTCATTCAGTGGGGCAACTAATTCTATGACCGTACCCGCCCCATGACAGAAGACTACATTTACGTTCAACGCCGGATTATGGAGAATCTCACTACAAGCAAACCCTAACCGACAGTATAGCTGGCGGGCTGTAGTAATATCCCATACAGCTATACCTACATGGTCAAACTGCCAATTGAGCGATAACAATTTAGTCGTCATAAATAACCTTGATCGTAGTCTGTCAGAGTTCGCAATATGTAGCTGAAGAGTTGGCGTTCCTGTTGTTCTAGTTCAATGATTCGATATACAATCTGCTTCATAAGATTTTTTTCCTGTGCGTGGATAGCTGCACCAAAGCGCAGACCAACGGCTCTCCACGAAGGAATGATCATGGAAAATAGTTTATCTAAATGGGAAGTAAGGCCGCTAGACAGGGCAGGAGGTTTAGAAGTGGAGATCATCCTTTTTAACCAATAACGGGAATTTCCAATCGCGGTCACTTGAGCAGATAACTCAAGTAACTTGGTTGACGACTCAGCGAAATCCACATTAGTTAGCTCTTCTAAGTACTTAGAGAATAATAATATGCCTTCGAGCCCCAGTCGTTGGTTATCATGACCGTTGAATTCGTTTGGAATCTTTTGACCAAGCATATATTCACAACTTTCCTGAATCATTTCGTACACTTGGACAGCAGACAGGGTATTCCATTTGAGTTCAGGTACAAAGAAGAAACGAGGGTTTAAAGCAATTGGAGAGAATAAACCAGCGTGTACTACATTTGCATCTAACCAACCCTTGTAGTGATAATATGGAGATACGATGTAGTATTGATTCTCACGATAATTGAAAATGTCTACGTAATGAATAATATGTAGATGCTTGTAATGGGATGTGTGTGGCAGAAAGTACATATCAACTGGCAAACAAACTGGAATTCCGCTATTTAGCTTATTAACTAACTGTTGTCGGAATGTGATTTCGTCAACCACTGGAATAGACTTAAGTTCTAGGCCGTGAATACGTTGCCATTCGTATTGGAGTGAGTAAATTCTTGGATAAAGCGTATTCTTATCATAATCCCATACCAAATAGGTGTGTGTGGACATTAGGAACAACTCATTTGGCAGACCCATACACAAAATTATATTCATGATAGACGATTCAAAACAGTCATAATAGGGACTGGGATATCGATCATGTTCCATTTTAGTATTGTCCAATATCTGATCTATAGACAGAGTAGTTTAGCAAGGTGTTTGATGGTTGAACTGCTCATGCAACACCTTGCCTAGCAAGCTCAGATGCTAAAGCATTGCGATTCTAACCCTTGCTACGTCCTTAAATATTTAAGGACGATTTTCGCAAGAAGGCCAGTCTGCGAAAAAGAGGGTTGAATGAATAGACTCAACACTTATCTATAAGTTGCCATAATGTATTCTTACCCAAACAGCTTCAGAACGGCTAGTTGAGTATTCGGCCCTGCAGTTGCGTGCAGTGCTTCTCTATGGGGGCGGGCACTTAAGGTTGTTCCAATGCGCCTCTTCTCGGATTACCATCCATTTTTCAGGCGGGTGAATAGAATGCTTAATCTGAGAGCATAGCTCGACATGGATTGTGAGACTAAATATACTTCACCATCCATTTTAGGAATGGTAAGACGCATAAAACCATAATTCACAAATCATTATTCTGAGTAACCCTAAAACTAGTGTCTGACTTAGGAAGAGTTTGATCTATCCTAGCATCCACTTAACGATCTAATTGCTCTCATCTTAAGATCTAAAAGCAATTGAAAGGGACCATGAAACCTCCGTTTCATGAATCATGAATCATGCATCATAAGCGACGAACTTACGTTTGTTTCTCATCTAGGCCACTCTAAACAACGGCAAAGGGACATTGTCGCTAGAAGACTTAGCCTGATCAATATCGACTGTCGGAAAATGCGCACGATCATAGACATCGTAAAGCTTTACCTCTAATTCGGCTGGATATTGAATGAGAACCCCTGATTCAGGAACTGTGGAACGGGTAATCACAAACCTGTAATTTTCTCCCGGATTTACTCGGTAGCCCATTGGATTCTCACGGTTAC